>JACPVQ010000087.1 GCA_016191645.1 Candidatus Solibacter usitatus | reverse complement strand
GTCTACAACGAATTCTTCAAGGCCGACGAGATTGGCAAAGCCAAAGATCTGCTGAAAAAAGGTCAGGAGCGCGCCGACGCGCTGGCGCGTGGTTCGGCTCCATGGGCGGCGCAAACGGGCCTTGTCGTGCGCGGCTACCGTTCGCGCATCGACGACAGCGTGCAGCCGTATGGGTTGGTGGTTCCGCCTTCCTGGTCCGCCGCTTCGCAAGGACACTGGCGGCTCGACGCGTGGTTTCACGGCCGCAATGAAACGTTGAGCGAAGTGAATTTTCTTGCGGAGCGTCAGACCCGCGCGGGCGAGTTTACGCCCAAAGACACCATCGTTCTGCATCTCTACGGCCGCTACTGCAATGCCAACAAGTTTGCCGGGGAAGTGGATCTGTTCGAAGCGCTCGCCGATGTGAAGAAGCGCTACTCCATTGATGAGAATCGCATCTCGGTGCGCGGGTTCAGCATGGGCGGCGCGGCAGCCTGGCAGTTCGCGTCGCATTACGCCGGGCTGTGGGCCGCGGCCGCTCCGGGCGCAGGTTTCAGCGAATCGGCGGAGTTTCTCAACATCGCCAAAGATCCGGTGAAGCCGAACTGGTGGGAACAAAAACTGTGGCGCATGTACGACGCCACCGAATACGCGTTGAACTTCTACAACCTTCCGCTGGTCGCCTATAGCGGCGAGATCGATCGCCAGAAGCAGGCCGCCGATCTGATGGCGAAGTACCTCGATAAAGAGGGCATGCGCATGACGCACATCATCGGACCGCAGACGCCGCATCGCTATCACGCCGATTCGAAAGTGGAAATCGACAAGCGCATGGACGCCATCGTCGCCCGCGGCCGCGATCCTTATCCGCGCACGCTTAAATTCACCACCTTCACGCTCGCCTACAATCGCATGAAGTGGCTGGTGGTCGATTCCCTCGCGCAGCATTGGGAGCGCGCCGTCATTAACGCTGAAGCGATCGACAACAAGGCGATCAAAGTGACCACGAAAAACGTGACCGCGTTCACGCTCGACTTCGGCCCCGGCGGTTGCCCGCTCGTCGCGGATGCGAAAGCCACGGTGATTGTCGATGGACAAACCGTCACCGCGCCCGGCCCGGAGACGGACCGCTCCTGGCGCGTGCATATCAGGAAAACGGGGATTCGCTGGAAGGTGATGCCGACGCATCGCGCCGAAGGGTTAGCCAAGAGCCATCATTTGCAAGGCCCTATCGACGACGCCTTCCTGCGACGCTTTATCTTTGTGACTCCCACGGGTCAAGCGCAAACCGGCGGCGCGGCTACCGATCGCATCGCCGCTGAGCAGCAGCGCGCGATCAGAGAATGGCGTCGCCAGTTTCGCGGTGAGCCCATCGTAAAGAAGGACTCGGAAATTACCGACGCGGATATCAAGTCGGCGAATCTGGTGTTGTGGGGAGACGCCGCTTCGAACAAGGTTCTTGCCCGCGTCGCCGCAAAATTGCCGCTGAAGTGGAGCGCCGCCGAAGTCGCTGTGGGAGCAAAAAAGTTCCTCTCGGCCAATCACTATCCCACACTCATCTATCCGAATCCTCTGAACCCCGATCGTTACGTTGTGATCAACAGCGGATTCACGTTCCGTGAGTTCGATTATCTGAACAACGCGCGTCAGATTTCGAAGCTGCCCGATTGGGCGGTGGTCGATGCTTCCGTTGCCGCAAGCGGCAGATGGCCGGGCCGCATCGCCGATGCGGGCTTCTTCGGCGAGCGGTGGGAACTGAAGGAGAAATAGGATGCGCCTCCTCGTGTGCGCCGCGTTCGCGTTTTCGATTTTCGCGCAGCGGCCGGTTACAACTATCCAGAACGCGATCGCGCGCGTGGAGATGGACCGCGCCGGAGGCTCCATCGTTCGCTTTGAGTTCAAGGCAAATGCGCTCAATCCGCTGGTCTGGAGCAACAAGGGGGAGGGCGTTGAACCGCGGCCCATGTCGCACTTCCTTTGCCTCGATCGATGGGGCCAGCCCTCTTCGGCCGAGTTGAAGAACGGTATGCCGTTCCACGGCGAGGCGACGCACGTAATGTGGAAAGATGAAAACTCATCCGCGGATGTGGCGCGCCTCTCTGCCGAATTGCCTATGGCCGGCCTTGGCGTTATGAGAATTGCGCGGATTGTTCCGGGCGCGGCTCTTCTTCAGGTGGAAGAGTCCGTCACGAATCGCAACAAACTCGGCCGCCCTTACAACATGGTGCAGCATCCCACCATCGGTCCACCTTTTCTCGACGCCACCGTTGTCGTCGATTCAAATGCCCGCCGAGGCTTCATGCAATCGTCGCCGATGCCCAATCCCGACGAGCCGCAGGTTTGGTGGCCGCAGGCTTTGAAAGATGGGCAGCCCGTCGATTTGCGTCATCTCAGCAGCGATCCTAATCCCAACGTCGTGTCTTTCGCCGTCGATGAGGAAGTTGGGTGGGTGACCGCCGTAAACGCGTCCAAAGGACTTCTCCTCGGATACTTGTGGAAGACATCGGACTACCCATGGCTCAACATCTGGCGTCACGTTGACGACCAAGGCAAGCCGCTTGCTCGTGGCCTGGAGTTCGGAACTACAGGATTGCACCAGCCGTTTCAGGTGCTGCTAAAGAAAGGTCCCATCTTCAACCGGCCCATCGTCTCGTGGATTGAGCCGGGCGAAACGCACAAGCGCACCTACGCGGCATTTCTACTGAGAGTCCCTGCCGATTTCAAGGGCGTGGCAAATGTCAGTCACAAAGACGGCCCCATTGAAGTGAAAGAGCGCGGAGGCAATCGCACTCTGCTTGTCCGGTAGTGGGGCAAATCTCCAGACCGCCTCTGCCGGAAGGCATCGCAATATCGATGTCGGCTGCAAGCAGCCGATGCGGGATCTGGAGATCTAGAACACCAGCTTGATCGCCAACTGCATGATCCGCGGATCGAAGTTGCTCTGCGGGAATCCGAAGAAAGAAAGGTCCCATCTTCAACCGGCCCATTGTCTCGTGGATTGAGCCGGGCGAAACGCACAAGCGCACCTACGCGGCATTTCTCCTGAAAGTCCCGGCCGATTTCAAGGGCGTGGCAAATGTCAGTCACAAAGACGGCCCCATTGAAGTGAAAGAGCGCGGAGGCAACCGCACTCTGCTTGTCCGGTAGTGGGGCAGATCTCCAGATCTGCGAGGCGGTCTCCAGACCGCCTCTGCCGGAAGGCATCGCAATCCAGATAGCGGCTGCAAGCAGCCGATGCGGGATCTGGAGATCTAGAACACCAGCTTGATCGCCAACTGCATGATCCGCGGATCGAAGTTGCTCTGCGCGAAACCGAAGTTCGTCGTCGGACGGAAGATTCCACCGGCGTGAATCAATTGGCCTACCTGGATTCCGTTGAAGTTCGCGCGGTTGGTCAGGTTGAACGCCTCGGCGATAAAGCGGAGCCGGATGCGCTCCGTACCCAGCGGGACATCCTTGCTCAAGCGCAGATCCCACGTCAACAGGTTCGGCCCGCGATAGGTGTTGCGTCCCAGATACGGCGGTCGATCGTTGCTCGCGTTCCCATCGTTGCCCGGGTCGCCGCTGGCGGTTACGTTGAACACGCGGCCCCC
>JACPVQ010000086.1 GCA_016191645.1 Candidatus Solibacter usitatus | reverse complement strand
GGCCAGACCAACGTGTGGACTTCATGATCTATGCGAACGCGGTCGAAGACTTCCTCGTCGCGCAGCGGCCCATATAATTCCCCACGGAGAATCGGCTGGAAGTTGATCACCTGCTCGGTGCCATCGTCGAATCGGACACGAAGCGTGTAGGATGACACGATCTCAAAGGAACTGACGGGGCAAATGGAATGATTCACAGACAGACTACCTCAATGGCTCAATTGGTGAAGGCAACCGCCCTGCCTGCAACCTCTCCCAGTCGACCCTCAACTCGGCTTGATGCAGTTCGCCCCATGCATCGGTCAGCCGCCTCTGCCTAGTCGGCAACGAACCCGCGATCATCTCGGCAGGATCAATGCTAAAAATCCCTACCTCATCCTGATAGTACGCGTGGAAATGAGCAACATGGTGGGGTGAACCTGCCTCTGCAAACATGCGAACAATGATCCCAATGAACCGGCTCAACACTGGCGCGAGTCCATTTTACAACGGGCAGTCGCTCGATCGGCGTGGAATCCGATCCTGCCCGCGAGAAGCGCGTTTACGGCAGTCCATGTCTGTCGAGTTCGTGCGGGAGAGTGGGGTGACATTCGAAATTCAATAATAGGGGCCTCTGCGAAGATAGAATGTGAGCTTTCGGCAAGCGTGCGTAAGCCGTAAGTGTTGAGGCGAGGCGGGTAAGAATATGGCCGAAGGGGGTACTCGATCGTCGTATTCAAGCTGCAAGCGCTGGAACGGGACCCGGCTCAGCATAGAGCATAAAGGGATTGCCAGAAGCCATGCGTGCGCACGTCAACCGTGAGATGCCCGACCGTGGATGGGACAGGCAGTATTTGGAACCGCTACAGAAATACCTGCACTGAAGCCCCCAGCACTCAGCCGCTTACCTCGCTGAAGCGTATTTGTGAGAGTAAGACCGGAGGGCCACAAAATAAGCCTCATCCCATCCGGGCTCCGGCCCGTTGAAAACTCTGGTGCAATTGATTTCATTTCGACTTGGCCGGAGCGCCCATCACGGAAGCGGCCTCCGCGCCGCGACGCATCGGTTCGATTTTCCAGTATGTAATCGCTCGCAGCAGCCATTCACATGGACCGGTCCTGAATCCCTGGAGCCAATAGCGGCTAAACAAAGCCAGCACCGCAAATAGTCCGAACGCCGCAAAGGGCGCATGTTCGGCGCTCAACTTCACCTTGAAGCCGTACTCCCTGGTCAATACGTCGATGACCACTATTTGGATCATGTAATTCGTCAGCGCCAAGCGTCCAGCCCCAACGAACCAATCGAGGCCGGCGACCAATTTGGGCCACGATGAAGTGACAAGTAATACCGCACCGATGTAAGTCAAGGCCAGCCAGTCATCGCGGATTATCCGAAAACCCTCCCGAATCGGACCCGCTACTCGTCCAATCGGCAACACGGGCCAGGGCAGGGGCAGAACCCAATGCGAAATCGCCCACGACAGAACTCCGGCAGCCATCGCGCCAACGATGAGTCGCTGGTGCTGCTCCGGGTGCTCAAGTATGCCATGCCGCAGAGCCAGCAGACCGACGAGAAAGACTACCATCGGACCCCATGGCGTGAACGCAAAGGACCGTGTGTGTTGCCACGGCAGATGCTTCATACGAGCCGCAACGACGGAGGTGAAGCTTGCTTGCGTCTCCGCCGTTCGCAGTGCGGCGCGGGTGGCACGCTGAGAAACGGTAGCCTTTTTGTTTGCGGCGCGGGTGCTCTCTACGCCCAACGTTGCCCATTGATACGCCCCTGCCGACAGCTCAAACAGGCTCAGTGACGCTGCACAGAGTACCGTCGCAATGAGGAGTGCTCTCGCGGACCAGCGCCACATTACCAGCAGCGGCACACCCCACATGGCGTAGCCGATCAGGACGCCGAATCCAAAGACACCTTCGGCGATGATTCCGAATAACCCCAGTCCAAGCAGCCGTCTCAACAGTCTGAGTTGGGATGCTTCGCCGCGGGCCTGCGCAGCACGAATCTGAAGCGCGAACCCCACGCCGAAAAGCATTGCAAAGGTGGTGTAGGACTTGTTCTCGACGAATAATTCGACGAAAGCACTGGTGAATTTGCCCAGCCCACTTGTAGCCATCGCCTTGTCGTTGAAATGGACCAGAATCATGCCCAGCAGCGCGATTCCGCGGAGCAGGTCCAGAATAACGATGCGGTCGGATTCTTGGCGTTGCATGAAGGCGGCCGACAAAGCCGTTATCGTAACACAGTTCGGCGGGCGGAAACCAAGATTTGGAGCGGCCAACCCCTATGTTTTTTCAACGGCAGTACAGTTTGTGCCAGTTCCGCGGCTGGCCAAAACGTCTTCTGATTTCGTTTTCTGAGAGGCCCGTTGTACCGGCATTCTAAAATGCGTTTTCTACTTGGCTGCAGTCGATAGTTTTCGGCCAGCCTCCGCTCATCCCACGCCGGCGCGGTCCAGCGTCTGGCGATAGTTCCACGGCATCCACTCCGCCGGGCTGGCCGCGAGTTCTCGCGCATGGCGATGTAGCTCCGTCAAATACTCGAACGAATTGGCGCCGCACAGCTGGCAGGTATGAATCAGGCTCATGAACAGATCGCCCACTTGCGCCCCGTGCAGTGTCCGATAGAACAAAGCGTTCTTTCTATGCAAAACGGCCCGTTTTAAAGCCCTTTCGACAATGTTGTTGTCTAGCGGCGCCCCAGCAACACGCAAGAAAAGCGTCAATGGCCGCCAATGATTCAGCAGGTACTTGATCGCCTTGCCGAGCCCGGAGTTCGGCTCCGTCTTGCGCTCGGCAATCTGCGCCTCCAGCCAATCATGCAGTGTTGTCATCACCGGGCCGCTGTGTTCCGTATGAAATTGCAATCGCTGTTCCGGTGTCATTCGCGCCTCGCGCGCCATAGGCCAGCAGAATCTGCGCGCCCGCTTTTAGTTTCGGAACGTTGCGCGACAACGCATCGCAACATCTGGATCGGCCCGGGTCCGGCTACTTCGCTTGGTTGGGAGGAACATACGGATCGGGTGTGCCCAACGCAATCGGAGGATACTTCTTCAAGCTCTCATCCAGCTGATTGATGAGCTTTGTCATCGGGTGAAGCACCCAACCATTGTCGGCCATCGAGTCGCGCTCTTCCTTGAGGTCCGTGAGCAGGTTGACTATTTTGGGCTGCGGCAGTTTCACGGGAGGGTCGAACCGATTCACCTGCGAAATGAGGTGCATCTTCCAATTGCGCCATTTCACCGCATGCAAGCGGTCGGACACATAGGCGACGAACCCTTCGCGATTTGACTTCTCCTGTTTGCCAAGGAAAAAATCCAGTTGATCCACGCCATCGATGGGCCGGTCTTTCGGGATTTCGGCGCCACCCACGTGGGCGAGCGTCGTGAACAAATCCATGATGTGGACAATTTCATTGTTGACGCGACCGGCGGGAACTCTGCCCGGCCAGCGGATGAGGAACGGCGTGCGGAGCGAGGCCTCCATGGCGGTGAAATACGTGCCACGCCATGGGCCACTGTCGCCCTCCCATGGGTGGTTCCCCTCCGGACCGTTGTCACTGGTGAAAATGACGATCGTGTTTTCTTCAACTCCCGCTTCTTTCAACGCGTCGAGGATCTGGCCTGTCCGATAGTCCATTTCTGCAAGGCAATCGGCCCAGGAGCCATTTCCAGTCTTGCCCGCGAACTCCGGATTCGGCAATGCCGGATGGTGCAGCAACGAGAATGAGACATAGGCGAAAAACGGCTTGCCCGCGCTTGCGTTTCTCCTGATAAATGCGGCGGCGCGCGTCGTGATCTCCTTTTCCATCGACAGCCGCCGCTCCAGGTTTAGTTCGCTCACCTGCCGCGGCTTCTCACCCTTGCGCGCCTCGTAGACGGGTTGAGGGCGCACCACATTTGGGTCCCAGCCTTGTTTGGATCCCACTGACGGCAAGATAGAGTGGGTGTTGTTCAACTCGGGCCAAACGGCCTCGTTGTATGTTCGCGGAATGCCGTACCACTCATCGAAGCCGGCACTGGTCGGCAGCAGGTCGGTAAATAAAATTTATTTTTACCTTTCGTGAACTAAGAATCAGAACGATGTTGGGTTTCGTGGTTCCCGCACCCGGCCCCTTCGCCTGCGATGCCTCCGGGGCGTTGTTCCCCATTAGCGCGCGGGGAGTGAGGGAAATGGAACCCAGAGCGGTTTTGGCCAGGTCGCGGCGAGTCATCCGGTCAGCATACCGTAAATCTCCAGCGCAGGTAGCCGGGGCTACGGTTTCAGCTCAAAGACCTTTACCGTCCGCAGCCCGGATGTTTCCGCCGAGGTAAAAACACGCTTCACCTTGGTCAACTCTTCCACGTTCACGCAACTCACCATGGGGTCTCGACTGCCGAGGATCATCGACCCATCACGATCGTTTTGCATGAACTGCCGGGCTTCCTCCTCCGAGGGAAACTTCTGGACCAGCCACGACGGATCGACCGTCAAAATTGTACATGCGTACAGCCATGGTCCGGGAATAGTCCGGCAGGTAAATCAACTGCGGGCGGCGGAAGCGCGTTGTTGCCCACGGTGACGACCGCGCCCAGCGGTCTGAGCTTCTCGCTCACGGGTGCTCCGCACACCAATGCCCGATCGTACCCGGTGACGGCAACAATCACCGACCCGAACTACAAAGGTTCGGCGAGCGGCACGTTCCTGATCAACCAGGCCCCGGCTACCGTGACGTTCGGCAACATGACGCAGACCTATACCGGCGGCGCGTTGTCGCCCACGGTGACGACCGCTCCCAGCGGGCTGAGCTTCTTGCTCACGGGCGCGCCGGACACCAACGTGGGATCGTATCCCGTAACCGCAACCATCAACAACCCGAACTACAAAGGTTCGGCCACGGGGCCCCCTCCGGCCACTGTTCCCGCCTACCTGACCGTGGCCGTATCCAGTTCGATCACCAAGTCCGGGTCCACGCTGTCGGGCAAAATCGCCCAAATCGTCATCGTGCAGACGAATGCCGGGTACTCATCCGACCCCGGCCCCGCCGGGACCGGCACCATCGTCGCCAGGCTGTGCCAGTGAGTCAGCAGGTGATTTTTTACGCGTGAACCGGCTCATTCACGTTCAAAGATGTCAGCGTATGCCCGTTCTAACGCGTGCACTTCTTCATTGGTGAGCTTTGAAAATTCACGCTCGCGTGATCGCTTCGAAAGGCTCCCGTTGTTTTGGCGCATGAATCGGAATAGCAGATCCATCGTACGCTGTGGCATGTCGACGACGGTTTCGACCATTGTGCGGAATCGATCATAGCGCGCCAGGAATTCAGTTTCTCGTGGTAAGTCTTCTTCGATGGTCTTGCGCACACACTCGTACAGGAACTCCGCATGAGGCGTGGCATCGAAGAAGCGATAGAAGTCGCCGGTGTCGTTCTGAACTTGGACGTTTCCTTCGGCGGTTGCTCTCCACTCGATGACAGGTAGCAAGCGCTTCGAGTAGTCTTCGAGCACCGCGCGGTACATCTCGATATTTTCCAGAATGGCGGACGACACAGGGAAAACAACGCCCTTCGGGTGGAAACCCCGTCCGGCAAGGACGTGGTGAATCAGGTATCGATGGAGACGCCCGTTGCCGTCCACAAACGGATGAACGTACACGAAACCAAACGCAAGGATCGCGGCGGCAATGACGGCGTCAATGGCACCGGCAGTAGCTCGCTCAAAATCCATCATCCCGTCGACCAAGGCGGGAAGATCCTCATCGCGCGCACCGATGTGGTCCGGCAGCGGGAGGCGGCTTTCGCGGTCATGCTCTCCAATAAACCCGCCCTCTTCGCGCAGGCCGAGTTTCACAAAGCGCGCGTCTCCAATCACGATCATCTGCAGGCGCAGCAGTTCGCCGAGCGATAACGGATGGCGGCCCGCCTCGCCGATGGCCCGTCCCCAGCGTTGGATTCGGTCTTGCGGCGGACGTTCGCCTTCAATCGCGTAGCTTGACTTGGAATCCTTGAGTAGCAGGAATGCGGCAGTGCGCGCGAGCAAGTCGCGAGGCACCGCCGCCACGGCTGCCTGTGCGCGGCTGGCCAGATCCATCTGGATATAGTCATCGAGCTTTGTGGTTCGAAAGACCATCGGACAGAAAGCCGCGGTGCCAGGAAGGTTGTTCCAAAGCCGGTGCCTTGGTGAAGTCGTTCCTTTGATCGCCCATTGCTGGTCTGCATCCACCACCTTTGTATAGGCGCCTGCTTCGGCATCGGGCAGGTTCAACCGCTCACCAAGGAGCCACTCATACAGAAACCATATGCGGCGGGCATAGGTCCCGGTAGGAGTTATTTTCACCATCGCTTCAATCGACTGCGCCCCAACCGTCTGGAAGATCCGCTTCAGAACGGCCAAATCGAGTCCCTCGTACTTCAAGGCGAAAGTTAAGTGCCCTTCAAGGGTTGCCGGTGGCGTGTGGCGCGGCGTCAAGATACGCCAGCCACCTTCCTCACGGACGCGATGATGTTCGCCGGTGCACGATAAGGTTCGGGGCAGGGGCACCTTCAACTCATAGGCATCTAGCAGGGCGGCGTACCCCGCGGGCGTTCCGCGTTCGGAGAGGGTCCGCTCGTGAAAGACCGTCACGGGACCGGAAAATTGAACCTGGTGCTTGCGAGCCATGAAAACGCCTGTCCTGCCGGTGGATTTCGTATCCTGCTGCCAGAGTACCGTGAAAAATAGTACTTGTCCATGAAAAATAGGCCTCATCAGGTATATTCTATGAAAGTCGATTTTCTGGGAAACTCCGGCAGCCTGTCCCCGCGCGGGGTGTCGCTCCTGTTGTACGCCGTCTGCGGCGTGGCAGCGACGCTATCCCTAGTCGTCCATTATCTGAGTTACGCGGGAAGCCCGTGGCAGTCGAAGAAAGCCTCTGTGACCGTCTCCCAACCGGCGCCCGGAATCGAACCGCGGCCGTGAGGAGCGGGTTCCGCGGTCATCTGCTATTCAATCCTGTCCAGCGCCCACCGCGCATGCGACGACACTACTTCATCCGCCGACGCCGCCATCCGCTCCAATGCCGGCCGGTACTTCGTCGATCCGCTGTTCCCCATCGCAATCGCCACGTTGCGCAGAAAGCCTTGATAGCGCGCGCGGCTCACCGGCGTATCGCGATACCGTTCGCGAAACTCCGCCTCGCTCATCGCCGCCATCTCTTCCAAACACACACCACCGCGCGGAGCAAACGCAGGCTCATCCGTCACCGCCGCGCGCCGGTTCCACGGGCACACATCCTGGCAGATATCGCATCCAAACACGTGCCCAGCCATCGCCGCGCGATGCTCCTCCGGAACTTCGCCCCGCAACTCAATGGTGAAATACGAGATGCACAGCCGCGCATCCAACTCCCAACCATCCCCGCGCGGCACGATCGCATCGGTCGGGCACGCATCGATGCAGCGCGTGCAAGTCCCGCAGCGATCCGCCGGCGGAACATCCGGTTCCAATTCCAACGTCGTCAGCAGCTCACCCAAAAACACCCACGACCCCAACCCTTGATTGATCAAACAGGTGTTCTTCCCAATCCACCCCAGCCCCGCCATCCGCGCATACGACCGCTCCAATACAGGCGCGGTATCCACCGCAATCCTATATTCAAACGAAGCCAGTTCCCGCAGCGCCGTCGCCATTTTGCACAGCGCCTCGCGCATAATCAAATGATAATCGCCGCCCCACGCATACCGCGAAATACCCGCCGTTTCCCCGCCCCAGTTGTACACTTTCCCAACGCTGATCACACTCCGCACGCCATCCAGCAACTCATTTGGATTCAATCGGATATCCGCCCTATGATCGGTCAGGTAGGCCATCCGCCCAGCCATCCCCCGTTCCGCCCAATCCACATACCTCTCCCCATCGCGCGCCGGCAGGGCGCTGGAAACCCCCGCCAATTCGAACCCGCATTCACGTGCTATCCTTTTGACAACGCTGGAGTTAACTCCCACTTGCGCAACCCTTCCGGCCCCCCTTCCGTTCAATCCGGCATTTACCCATACAACGCTGAAAACGCGCAGTTTAATTGTTTGATCTCGGACCTGCGCAGCGCATTCGCTATACTCCCACCTTGGTACTCGTGTACCGTTCAGTCCTAACTGATCTAACCAACAAACATCCTAGCGGAAACGAGAGGATGAGGAGATAAAAGGCAATGCACAAACCCATTAAGTACGCTGAGAAGGCGTTTACCGTCGCCGCCAATGCAGCGTGGGTCGTCTTCGACAAACTCAACGCCATCAACCAGAACGCCTCCTTTACCCCCAACTGGTCCGACAAGCCCCTGCAAAAGTCCTGGGAAAAATCGAAGCCTCCGCTAGGCTGGCCGCGCGAGACCGATTCGCTTTGTCCTAAATGCGTTCCCGAAGCTCGCCAGGAAATCCTCGACGGCAAGAAGGATTGGAAAGATCTTCTCCACGAAAAAGTTGGCGAGATCAAAGCGCAGATTATCGAGCGCGACGGCAAGATCCTCATGGTGAAGGAATGCCCCATCCACGGCAAGTTTGAAGACGTGATGGCCATCGACACGGCTTTCTTCAAGCATCTGGAAGACGTTTTCCCCGGCCGCGACATCCGCGCCCACAACGACGAAAAGCTCCACAACCACGGGACCTCCACTATTAAGCACGGCCGCGGCTCCGTTCTCACCATCGATCTCACCAACCGCTGCAACATGATGTGCGACCCCTGCTTCATGGACGCCAACCAGGTCGGCTTCGTGCACGAACTGACGTGGGACGATATCAAGCAGCTTCTCGATAACGCCATTTCGATCAAGCCAAAGCGCCAGATGTCCGTACAGTTTTCAGGCGGCGAGCCGACGCTCTCCCCCTACTTCCTCGACGCCGTCCGCTACGCGCGCAAAGTCGGATACACCAGCGTGCAGGCCGCCACCAACGGCATCGAATTCGCCAAGAGCCCAGAGTTCGCCCGCCAGGCCGCCGAAGCCGGCTTGCGTTATGCCTATCTGCAATTCGATGGCATCGGCAACGCAGCCAACTCGCATCGCGCCGTCGGCAACTTGTTCGATGTGAAACTCCGCGCCATTGAGAATCTGTGGAGCAACGGCGTCGACATCGTGCCCGTCACCACCATCATCAACGGCATCAACAATGAGCAGGTGGGCCGCATCATCCAATTCGCGCTCGACAATCCGAAGAAGATTCCGTTCCTCAGCTTCCAGCCGGTCAGCTTCACCGGCCGCGATGAAGCCGTCACCACGGAACGCCGCCAGGCACAGCGCTACACGCTCTCTCATCTCGCGCACGACGTGAAAAATCAGATGGGCTTCGGCGAACCCGCCCGCGATTGGTTCCCCATCTCGTTCATGGGAACGTTCAGCGATTGGTCCGATCTCGTCCATGGACCCGCCGCATCGTGGGGCCAGTTGAGCTGCGGTTGCCACCCCAACTGCGGCATCGGCATGGCGCTCATGGTGGATAAGGAAACCAAGGAAGCCGCTCCGGTCACCGCGTTCCTCAACGCCGACCGTCTTTCCAAAGACGTCGCCCGCGTCAACGACGCAGCCCGCGGCAAGTGGCTCTCCATCATCGGCATGGCGCTCGCCGTCGCCCGCAACTACGATCCTTTCAAATCGCCCAGCCAGTTCAAGATGATGGACCTGCTGAAGAAGTTCGATAAAACCTTCGGCGCAACCGGCAAGAGCTACGGCAAAGTGGATGGCACGCGCAGCCGCGCCGATATCGATCAGCGCCGCAGCGATCGCTGGAACTTCCTCTTCATCGCCGGCATGTGGTTCCAGGATCTGTTCAACTACGATTTCCGCCGCACCGAGCAGTGCATCATTCCCTACGCCACGCAGGAAGGCGAGATCAGCTTCTGCGCGTATAACACCGGCATCGGCTGGCGCAACATCATCGAGAAGATGCACATGACCGCCACGTTGACCAAGTGGTACAACGACAACGGCCGTCACGAAATCTTCGCCGGCGGCAAAGCCGTCAAGATGAACTCGGTGGATCATTCGATGCTGCTGCGCGAAAACATCGTGACCATGGAAACGCAAAAGGATCTCGACAAGCTCGGCATCGCGAAAACCGCGCGCGAAGAGAAACTCCGCGCCCGTGACGCCAAGGCCGCCGCCGATCCCAAGGACGCCGAAATGGCCCGTCTCTATCGCAAGCACGTGTTGAAGGAGCCCGACAGCGTCGAGTTCGTGTCGCTCAACTCCATTGCCCCGGCCCCGGTCAAGCCTGCCGAGAAGAAGGAAGAAGTCGGAAGCTTCGGCGACTAACCTACGGCAATAGGCTGTCTTACAGCCAGCCTATTGAAGTTGATCGAATTCACGCTCGCTGATTCCAAGCTGCTTCAAGATTCTATAGTACAGTGGCGGGCCGATTTCATGGCCACCGTGAATCGGGATCGTTGTAGCACGTCCGTCTGGATGCCTCCAGCGTTCGTGGCTCCCGGTTTGGCGTGCCCTTTCAAAACCTAGTTTAGCCGCAATCCTGCGAAAGGCGTCCGCCTTCGCGCTAGGCATGCACGATCTCGGTAGTGTCGGCAGGTAAGGGCTGATTCCTTTCCCGGTACTCTTCCGAAATCAAAGTGAATACGCTGGCCAGCTCATCGAGAGCCTCTTCCCTCGTCGCCATCAGAGCGTGGCATCCAGGAATGGCGGGGATCTCCGCGACCCATCCGTCGGGTTGGTTCCGATACAGTACCACTTTGTACGCGTCAAATCCCATTGGCCTCCAGTGTACCGTGCCCTAGACGGCTTCGTGGAGATGGCGACCTTGTTGGAACCGTTGGCGGCTGACCGTCAAAAGCTCAGGCGCAAGGCGAAGCGGAACATGCGCTCGTCCACACCTTCGCGACCGGTGTTCTGCACGCCGTTGATCACCGTAAAACCATTCAAGTTCCGGATGGACCCGTCGGCATTCAACTGCAGGGAACTCACATTCGCGCCGGGCCCGCCAAAGTGCGGCGTATTGGTCAGGTTGAACGCCTCGGCGCGGAACTGCACTTTGAAACGCTCGCCGGCGCGGAAGTCGCGGAAGATGCTGGAATCGAAATTCACCAGCCCCGGGGCGCGCACAATGTTGAATCCCGCCGTGCCGAAACGGGGCGCGGTGACAGTGGCAAACGCGAACGGATCGAACCACGAATCGCGCGAACCGTTCATTTGCACGGCGCTCTTCACCAGGTCGGCGCGCTGCGCATTCGCCGGCGCATTCAGAGAAGTCGCGTCGGAACTCACCGTGAACGGCGTTCCAGTATACGCCGCGAACAATCCATTTAGCTGCCATCCGCGAAGCATCATGCCGGTGAGGCCATTCCCGCGTCGAAACGGCAGCTCATATCCATAGGACGCGGTGAACATCTGCGTCCGGTCATAGGCCTGCACGGCGCGGTTCAACGGAAAATAGGCCGGCGTATGATTCGCGTATCCGTCCACTCCGGTGCCGTTTCCATTCGGCCCAATCGCTTTGCTGAACGTGTAGGTAAATTTCGCGAACAGCCCGTTCTTGAAACGCCGCGTCATCGTGCTCTGCAAACTTTGATACGACGAAGTAAACCCGCCCGTATCCGATTCCCAATTCGTGTCCGACGTTCTGCCGAATCTTTGATTCAACACGCGCCCCGCGGTGCCGCCGCCAATGACGCCGTAGTTGGCATTCCATCGATTCTGCAAATGCCGCGATCCGTTCGCGGCATATCCCGCCTCGCCGATCCAGCCGCGTCCGAAATCTTTTTCCAGCATGAAGTTCCACGATTGAACGTAGCCGCGGTGGAAGCGCGGATCGAACAACTCCATCGACACCGTGCCTGGAACCGCAATCACGCCGCTGCCAAGATTCGGCGCGGTCAAGTTGGGAATGCCATCGGCCAGCCGCGACGCGAAAGCATTCCCGTTAGCCGCCGGAAGCGAGTATGCCGTCTGCACCGGATAGCTGTGCAGCGGATTGCGTCCAATGTTCACGGGGTCGAAAGCAATGCCATACCCGGCGCGCAACACCAGCGTGTCGGTGACGCGATAGGCAACGCCCAGGCGCGGCGCAAAGTATTTCTTTCCCATGCCGATGGATCCGCAATCTTCAGCCACGCTGCCCACTCCACAGAGCCGCAGCGTGTTGTTGCTGAAGTCGTACACTTCCATGCCGCGATCCGCCCGCCGCGGCGCGCTCCAATAATCCCAGCGCAGCCCCACGGACACGGTCAACTTCCGCGTCGCCTGCCACTTGTCGCGAAGGTATAGACTGTTGGCGAACGTGCGCTCGGTGTTCTTTTCCCACGTCACCGTTTTCGCGATGCTCGATGTGAGGCCCAACAGAAAGCCCGCATAGGCGTTGTACCCATCGGCTGTCCCGTTGCGAATGCCCGTCAATCCCGTGCCAAAACTGAAGTTTCCCGGATATCCGTACGGTTCGTCGCCGTTCAAATGAATCAACATCGAATCGTAGCCGAAACGCAGGCTGTGTTTGCCGCGCAAGTACGATCCGTTGATAACGTATTGCGATTGCGGACTGTGATAGTACCAGGGTGCATTCGTGTTACTTCGCCCGATGGTGCGAAAGCCGCTGACGGAAAATGCCGGCCAGCCTCCCAGCAATCGTTCCGAGCCGTTGGTTCCCGGAATTCCCAGATAGTCCGTTCCCAGTTTTTCATCCAGACGGATGGGCTCCACGCGCGCGTCGTAGAGCGTGTAGCCCACATAGGCGTCCACGGTCAGCCGCGGCGACACGGTGTACACGCCTGAGAACGTCGTGCTCAACGTGTGTCCAAACGATTTGCCGTCGTAAGAGCAGCGGCCAATTCCGCCGCCGCCCAGTTCGCCCAAAGCGGCAGGATCGTCGCAGCCCCAACTGAGATAGCTGACACGCCCGTTGAGATTCAACTTGTTGGTGGCATGCCAGGTGACCTTCGAATCGAACGTCTTTCTGTCAAACGCAAACGGCCCGCTGACGAAATAATTGTTGGCGATTCCCGCCACGCCCAGATTCGGCAGCGGCAGCGCATCATTCAATTTCTTCGCAATGGAACTGACGCGCCCCGCGGGCAGCAGGTTCCCCGCAAAGGGCTGCCGGTTGCCGCCGTCCGGGTCGCCGGTGAGCGGATCGTAGATCAATCGCGTCGATTCCGTGAAATTTCCGGCGTGCATCAACCGCGTCGGCACGGAGATGGTGGCAAATGCCGCCTGCCGGTCGAATGTACCTTCGAAGGCCGCAAAATAGAACAATTTGTTGCGCACAATGGGACCGCCGATGGTGCCGCCCCATTGATTCACTACGCGCTTCTCTTTATCCTGCGATGCGGGCAGAAAATAAGGACGCGCTTTCAGATGCTGGTTGAAATGATAGTCGTAGATGGAGCCATGCGTCTGGTTGGTGCCGCTCTTGATTTGCACGTTGACCGCCGCGCCGCCCGCGTATCCTTGTTCGGCATCAAAGCTGTTGGCTACGATGTTGACGGTTTCAATGGCGTCCATCGAAGGCACATAGCCGGCGATGTGCGGCAGCCAGGGATGACCCGTCGTGGCGCCATCGACGCGAAAGTTCGCCGATTGCGAGTTGGTCCCGTTGGCGTTGACTTGCAGCGACCGCGATGGATTCGCCGGCACCGAGTGCGCGTTCACGGGCGGAGTCATTCCCGGCACCGTGATGAGGAGGTTCTGATAATTCCGCGTGAACGGCACGGGAACACTTTGAAATTCTTCGGCGCGAATTTCTGCGCGCACGTCGGCGGAGTCCGTCTTCAAGACCGTTGCCGACGCTTCCACCAGGAGGGTCTCCGCCACCGACCCCACCTTCAGCGCAACGCCGACGCGCACCGTGCTGTTCGCCGTAACGGCGACGCTCTTCGCGGTGAACGTTTGAAATCCGTGGTTGGTAACCGTCAGGTCATAGGTGCCCGCCGGAATGGGGCTGGACGAAAATCCGCCCGACTCATTCGTGGTGAGATCCCACGTTTGCCCCGTCCCGGCGTTTACGATCTTGACCGCCGCGCCGGGCACCGCCGATTCACTGGAATCGGTGACGGTTCCCACCAGCGTGCCATACAGCACCTGAGCGGGAAGAGAAGCCGGCATCGCGGCGAAAGCGAAGACAAGAGCACACACACAGCATCGTCGATCCATGGAAAGCACCTCCAGTGCGGGCTTCCAGGATCATATCAGAAGGCGGAGGTCTCGTTAGAAGTTCAGCTTCGCGCCCAACTGCACGCCGCGATTTCCGCCCGCGCCCTTCACTTTGCCGAAGTTGGCGTTACCGAAACCGGTGTCCGGGTTGTTGAACTGCGGCGTGTTGGTCACCGAGAACGATTCGGCGCGCAGTTCCAGCTTGAAACGTTCGGTAATGCGCAGGGTGCGGAATAACGAGGCGTCGAGATTGAAGAAGCCCGGCCCGCGCCCGATGTTGCGTCCGATGTTCCCGAACGTGGCGCCCACGGGGGCCGAGAAATTCGATGTGTCGAACCACAGCGCATTGTCGATGCCGCGCAACACGTTCACGGGTCCGGTGATGTTTGGCGATTGCGGGCTGTTGGGCAGATTTAAACTTGCGCCCGGGGCGTTGAAGTTGAGAGGTCCGCCCGAGATGAGCGACAACACTCCATTGATCTGCCACCCGCCCAGCAACATCGCGGCGGGTCCGGTGGTGAGATGGCCGCGGCCTTTACCGAACGGCAGATCGTACACGTAGCTTTGGACGAAAGTCTGCGTGCGGTCGAAACCCTGACGCACATAACTGCGGTGCGGATTCACATAGTAGGAGTAACCGCCGTTGTCGTCGCCGATGCCCATGGCTTTTCCGTAGGTGTAGGCCGTGGTCAACAGGAAGCCCGCGAAACGCCGGTCCAGTTTCAACTGCAGCGAATGAAAATTCGAACTGGTGCCGACGAAGCGCATATTTGTATCCTGGTTGCGCGCAAAGGCCTGGAATAGCGGCCTTCCATTTGCGCCCGCGCCGGGTACCAATCCGGCGTTCAGGTTATACACCGTCGGGATGGCAACGCCGTGATTGGCAACGTACGCCGCCTCGAACGTGAACTGCTTGGGCAGCGTGCGCTGCACGGCAAGATTCCACGATTCCACATAGCCCTCGCGGAATTTCTTATTGATCACGTCATAAGCCTGATTCAGCGGCGCGGGGCTGATGATTCCATTCGTGGGAATGGCCACCACCTGCGGCGCGGGGAAACCGCTCGCCATATTCGCCGGCTGCCCGTTGGGCAGCAGCGCGCGGCCAAAGCTGGTGGTGCTGTTGTAAGAGTTGTTCTGCTTCACGGGATAGTTGTAGGCGTAGGTGTTGTCGGCGAACGGCACGAAGCTGATGCCGAAGCCGGAGCGAATGACCGTCTTGTTGTTCAGGCGGTAGGCCACTCCCAACCGCGGCGCAAAATTCTTTTTGTTCTTCTGCATGCCGATGTCGATGGGGTTGCTGCCAATGCCCGCCAGCACAAGCGAATTGTTGCCGGGGTCGTAGTTGGAAAAACCGCCGGCGAAGCGCGGCGTCGCCGGGCCGTAGTATTCCCAGCGCAAACCCAAATCCAGAGTCAGCTTGGAGGTGAGCTGCCATTTGTCCTGCCCAAAGAAGAAGAACTGTGTCTGCCGCCAAGCGGGGAAGACGACGGGAAGATCGCGTCCGATGGAGGACGGCACATCCAAAAGAAAGCTGGCAAACGAATTGGCGAACCCGCTGCCCGGCGACCCTGCGCAGCCGTTACAGGCCGTCTGCGCATTGCCGTAATTGAATACGCCGCGCGGATTGAACGTCTGCGTCTGCAGCAGATCGTCGCGCACGCGGCGGATGTCCGCGCCCCACTTGACGGTGTGGCTGCCCACCATCTTCGTCCACGTGTTGACAATGTTGAAATTGGTTTCCGAGCGAATCCACGGCAGGCTCGCGGAATAGCCCACCATCGGCGACGAGTAGCCGTTGCCAATGCTCACCGAAAATAATCCGCTGGCCCAAGGGTCGATGTTGACGCCCTTCACGCCGAGCGCTTCGGAGGCGTTGGTGCCGTAGTCCGATGCTTGCGCCGTGTTCAGGTAACGGCTCACTCCGGCGCGCACTTCGGTCAGCAGCGTGGGAGAAAGAATGCGGTTATAGTTGATCGCGCCGGCCTGCGTTTTGTTGATTCCGGTTCCCTGGAATCCGCCGCCATGCGGTCCGCCCGCCAAGCCAAAGATGGGAGGATCGACAACCACGGGGCGCGTGAAACTGTAACGTCCCGAGATGCGGTCCTTTTCGCTGTGGTTGTGATCGATCTTGACGTCGAACGAGGACGTGGTTTTGACGAGCGTCGTGTTTTTATCGAAGTTAGTTCCGTAGCCGGGAAGATTCGTTCCTGGAACCAGCGCGAGAATCTTCTTGGAAAACGAACTGATGCGGCTATCGGGAATCTGTTGACCGGCGAAGGGAGTTCTCGCGGTGCCATCGGGGTTGCCGGTGTTCGGATCGTAGATGATGGTGGGGCCGCCGGAGAAATTACCGGAGCGGAAATCGGCGGTGGGAATCTGGAAGCGATTTCCCTGGCCGCGATAGTCCGTGATTCTCAGAATGTCGCCGAAGAAGAAGGTGCGGTTTTTGCGGATGGGCCCACCGAAGGTGCCGCCGAAATAATTATAGGTTGTGATGGGCTTTACGCTCTGGAAGAAACTGCGCGCCGCCAAGGCGCTGACGCGGTTGAACTCGTAACCGCTGCCGTGAAATTCGTTGGTGCCGGACTTCAATTGGATATTGGTGACGGCTCCACCGGCGCGGCCCAACTCGGCTTCGTAATTGCTGGTGGTGATATCAACTGTTTGCAGCGCTTCCACAGGCGGAATCAGCACTTGCAGCAAACCCGTGCGATGGTTGTTGTCCACGCCTTCAAACTGCAGATTGTTGGACAGTCGCGATTGCCCGTTGACCTGCGTGGAAAGACTGTCCTGGGAGTTGAAAAACTCCGAATGCGGCCGGAAGGCGCGCGTCGTGCCGGGCACAAGATTGAGCAGGTTCTGGAAGTTGCGGTTGAAACCGAGCGGCAAATCGGCAATCTGCCGCGTCTCGATTTTGCGGCCCGTGTCCGAGCGGTCGGTTTGCAGGAGTTCCGAACTGGCCACAATGTTCACCACTTCCGTCACGCTGCCGGGTTGCAATTCGAGATCGGCGCGGATGGTGGAATTCACCAACACGATGACGTTCGAGCGCACCGCTTTGCGGAAACCCTGTTGCTCCACCGAAACAGTGTAGGTTCCCGGAACGAGGTTCGGAAAGACATAATTTCCGGCCTGCCCCGATAGGCCGGACCTGCCGATGCCCGTATTGGTTTCCGTGATCTGCACCTTGGCATTGGGAACGGCTGCTCCCGAGGCGTCGGTGATGGTGCCGAGCAGAGTACCGTCCACCGCTTGAGAGAAGCAAAGCGAGGCGGCGCACAAGGCAATAGCGGCAAGGCGAGAGAGTTTCATAATTCCACGAATTTTAGCACGTGGCGCAGGCTCTCAGGGCAGGGAATACAAATACGTCCGGCAGAGGCGATCTGAGCCGAGCAGCAACCAAAGATACAAAATCGTTGCATCTTAGGAAGATGCTCGCGCAAAATCCCGCGTAGTAGCTGAGCATGCTGACGGCCATGCTGCTGCGCAACAAACATCGTGGTAGTAGTGCAGCAGCATGCTGCTACAATCCGGGTATCTTCCCTTACCCCCATGGCAGAAACACTCTACACCGCTCTTCCCTCCACGCTCGGCGCATTGCGGCGTGACGATCGTTTCGCGGAACGGCGTCTGGCGCGGCGCGGCGTAAAGGATGAGATCCGTGAAAATCTGATTCGCCGCCTGGGGCAATCGGGGCCGTTGTTCCCGGGCGTCATCGGCTACGACGATACGGTGATTCCGCAGATTGTGAACGCGCTTTTGTCGCGGCACAACTTCATCCTGCTGGGACTGCGCGGACAAGCGAAGACGCGCATCATCCGCATGCTGACCTCGCTGTTGGATGAGTGGATGCCCTACGTTGCGGGCAGCGAGATTCGCGATCATCCCTATCGCCCCGCTTCGCGCCATGCGAAGGAATTGATTCTGCATCGCGGCGACGATACGCCCATCGCATGGATGACGCCGCAGGAACGCTACGTGGAAAAACTTGCCACGCCCGATGTCACCATCGCCGACATGATCGGCGACATCGATCCCATCAAAGCTGCGCGGCGCGGTCAGGATATCTCCGATGAATTGACCATCCATTACGGTTTGGTTCCGCGCGCCAACCGCGGCATCTTCGCCATCAATGAGTTGCCCGATCTCGCCGGAAAGATTCAGGTCGGCTTGTTCAACATCATGCAGGAAGGCGACGTGCAGATCAAGGGGTATCCGGTGCGGCTGCCGCTGGATGTGCTGCTGGTGTTCACGGCCAATCCCGAAGACTATACGGCGCGCGGGAAGATCATCACGCCGCTGAAGGACCGCATAGGGAGCGAAGTGCGCACGCATTATCCACTGGCGCTGGAGCAAGGGATTGCCATCACGCGGCAGGAGGCATGGACGCGGCGCGATGCGCCCGTGGGCACGCACATTCCCGGTTATGTGCGCGACGTGGTGGAACTGGTGGCATTTCTGGCGCGCGAAGACAAGAAGGTGGACAAGCGCAGCGGCGTTTCCCAACGCCTGCCGATCACGGCGTTGGAGAACGCGGTTTCCAGCGCCGAGGCGCGCGCCATCCGCTGTAGTGAAAACGCCGCCGCCGTGCGCATCGCCGACCTGTACAGTGCCCTTCCCTCCATCACGGGGAAGATCGAGCTGGAATACGAGGGCGAATTGAAAGGTCCGGAAACAGTGGCCCGCGATCTGATTCGCACGGCCGTGGCGCGCGTCTACAGCAATCACTATGAGGGCGTGAACATGAACGGCATCATCCGCCATTTCGATGAGGGAGGTTCGCTGAAGCTGGATGCCGTGCAATCTTCGCGCGCGGCGTTGGATGCTCTGGGCGCGGTTCCCGATTTATTGGAAAAGATGGCCGCGCTTGGCGTTGGCCCCGGCTCCGATGATTGCGAAAAAGTGGCCGCGGCGGAATTTGTACTTGAGGGGTTGTACGCGCATCGGCGCATCAGCCGCAACGAAGAGATCGGATTCACGGGCAATGAAGGACGCCGCGGGCCGGACACGGAGCCGGAGATGGACGACGCCGGATTCGATGTGGAGGACCCCGGCCGGCAACGACGCCGCAAAAGGAACAGACCGCAATACAACTAGCCCCATGAGAAGGATTCGCTACGGCCGCTTCACTCCCGAAGACATCGAGATCAGTTCGCAGGATCTGCTGAAGGCGCTGGCGAGCTTCCTGCTGCGCAGCGGCTACGACAACCCGTACGATCCCGATCCCAATCGCCAACTGAGCTTCGAAGAACTGCGCCACGCCATTCAACAAGCGCTGTTTGACGAATCTCTTTTTGAAGAAGACAAGCAGCGTCAACTGCGCGAAATGTTGCAGAACATGACGCCCGAGGAGTTCGATCAACTGGCCGAGCGGCTGGCTCAGCAGTTGATTGGCGATGGACTCCTGCGGCAAGGCGAAGGCGAAACCGGCGAAGGCCGGCCGCGCAACGGAGGCATCGAGATCACGGACAAATCCATCGACTTCCTTGGATTTCATACGCTGCGCAATCTGCTGGGCTCGCTGGGCCGCAGCAGTTTCGGCGCGCACGACACGCGCGACATGGCGAGCGGCATTGAGGCCAGCGGAGCGTCGCAGCCGTATCAGTTCGGCGACACGATGAACCTGGACATTTCCGCGACGCTGTTTTCCGCCATGCGCCGCGACGGCGCGGGATTGCCGTTGCAACTGGAATATGAAGATCTGCACATTCATCAATCGGAATACCGCAGCTCGTGCGCGACGGTGCTGATGCTGGATTGCAGCCACAGCATGATCCTGTATGGCGAGGATCGCTTCACTCCGGCCAAGCAGGTTGCCTTGGCGCTGGCGCATTTGATCCGCACACAATTTCCCGGCGACACGCTGCGCTTCGTGCTGTTTCACGACTCGGCCGAAGAGGTTCGCCTGGCGGAACTGGCGCAGGTGCAGGTTGGCCCGTGGTACACCAACACGCGCGACGGCCTGATTCTTGCGCAGCGGCTGCTGGAGCAGGAGCGCAAAGACATGAAGCAGATCATCATGATTACCGACGGAAAGCCGTCGGCGCTGACGCTGGAAGACGGGCGCATGTATCGCAATGCCTTCGGCCTGGATCCGCTGGTGATCACGCGCACGCTGGAAGAGGTGGGGCGGTGTAAGCGCCGCGGCATCCTGATCAACACCTTCATGCTCGCCAACGATTATGATCTGGTGAAGTTCGTGCAACAAGTGACTGAACTGTGCCGCGGCAAAGCTTACTTCACGTCGCCCTATACGCTGGGTGAGTATTTGCTCTACGATTACATGAATCGCAAGACCCGCACCGTGCACTGACTCGCTGGAGTTTGGACATTTGGCGATTTTGTGTGGGGCAGATCTCCAGATCTGC
>JACPVQ010000142.1 GCA_016191645.1 Candidatus Solibacter usitatus | reverse complement strand
TCAGGTCCGCAAGCGGCGACAATTTTCCCGCGCGCGTATCGGTGGAATTCGCAGCCTGCTCGTCAAATCGCAGGTTGCGGTCGAACTGGCGGCGTCCAAAGAGGTAGGCTGCATAAGTCCACAGCGCGATGGCAAGCCAATAGCGCCAATGCCAATCGCCTGTCGCCAAATAGGAGGTTGCGGTCCACGGCCAAATCAGATTGGGCGACCCGGTGAACAGGCGCTTCCAAGGCCCGGGAATCCCCATGCGCAAGGCCAATTGCGGTAGCGTCGCCATAAGGACCACCAGCAGCGTGGCCAGCTCACGGTACTTCCGGGAAGCAAACACGCGCGCCAGCAAATCGCGAATGCCCGCCGAAAAAAGGAGGTTCATCGCCACCAGGGGCAAGAAGCCTAACACGCAGGGTAGCGGCAGCACTTTGCTGAACAGAATCCCCGCACACGCGCCGATGAGCAGAATCACCAGTTCCAGCGCCGTGGAAAAACGCAGCAGCACTTCCAGCCCGAACAGCTGCGATCTTGGAATGGGGTAGACCAACAGCCGCTTGATCTGCAACGACATGCCGGCGTTGGCCATCAACACGGGTATCAACTGCCAGTAGAGACAAACCAGAAGCAGGCCGGGGGTCAGGATGCGCCGGATCTGCTCCACGTCTTCCGCTTCTCTCAGCAGGGCGTAGGCGGCGAATGCGGCTACGGCCCACACACCGTACCAGACAAGCCCAACCAGCAAAGACAGAATCAAGCCCGCGCGGCCGCTGCGAAACTGAAAATTGCGGAACGTGCGCAGCTGCGCCCAAAGGATCGCCCGCGTCTGTCCGCTTACAACCATTCCAGGCCGCCGGAATGCCGCTCCACGCCGACTACGCGCACAAAGATGTCCTCCAGCGTTTCCGCGCCGGATCGCAGCTCGCTCATGGCGCCTTCCACCACCAGCTTTCCATGGTCGATAATGGCGACGCGCTCGCACAATCGCTCCACCACTTCCAGCACGTGCGAAGTGAGGAACACCGTTGCGCCGCGCGCTACTTGTTCCAGCAGCAAGTCCTTCATCAAGCGCGCGCCCACGGCATCGACGCCCTCAAACGGCTCATCCAGAAGGAACAGCTCCGGCTTGTGAATCATGGCCGCTGCCATGGCCACGCGCTTGCGCATGCCCTTGCTGTATTCGCCAATGAGCTTGCGCGGGGCGTCATCCAATTGGAAAAGCGCCATCAACTCCCGTGCGCGTTCGCGCGCGACGATGCGGGGCAGCCGGTACATGCGGCCTGTGAATTCCAGAAACTCTTCGCCCGTGAGATGTTCGAACAGTAACGTTTCGTCAGGCACCAGACCGATGCGCGCTTTGATTTCCAGATCGCCGGCGGGGAGCGTGTATCCCAACATCTCCATGGAACCGGAAGAGGGAGGCGCAAGCCCCATCAGCATCTTGATGGTGGTTGTCTTGCCCGCTCCGTTGGGGCCGAGAAAGCCAAAGAAGCAGCCGCGCGGAACGGAGAGCGAGAGCCCGTCCACGGCAGCCTTGCCGCCATACAGCTTACGCAGACCCTCGACGCGAATGGCCGGGCCGGTCTCTGTCATCTACGTTCCCAGATGACGGGCGAGAAATGGAATCCCCTTGACTCCGTGCCAGCTGTGTTCGCCTTCGAAGACTTCATGATCCAGGCGATCGGCTGCGCCCGCCGTCTCGTAGATGCGTTTCACCTTGCTGAAACTCTCGCGGAACGCGTCGATGGGGAAAATGTCGTCGCGCGTTCCCGACTCGGCGAAAAATGGCCGTGGCGCGATGAGGCCGGCGACATCGTACATCTCCGCCCATTCCAGAATTCCGGGGACATAGTTGTCGATGCAATGCGAAATGCTGAATACGGAATCGCGGAAGGTGCACAGATAGCCGCTGGCGAACGCGGCTTTGATGCGCGTATCGAGCGCGGCGGAAAACACGGTGATGGTTCCGCCGCCGGAAATACCCGTGACGCCCACGCGATCCGATGCCAACTCCTTGCGCGTGCCAATCCAATCGATGGTTCGCATCACATCCCACACGCGCCATCCAATCATCGTTTCGCCCAGCAGTAAGGCCGCACCCGCAGTGGGCTGACAGGCCGAACGGCCCAGCCCTCCCTTGCGGGTCCGCGCATCACGGCGGCAACCGAAGGCCATCTGTTCAATGGCCACGGCGGCCATGCCCTGTTCCACCACTTGAATCGCGAAATCGTGCTGGTAGCCCGCTTTGTCCACGCGTTCGCGGCCTTTGTCGTCAATGCCCACAATGTCGTCGACGCCGCGGCCGTGGCCCGGCAGACACACCACCGTAGGGTAAGGAGCTCGGCCTTTTTTGGGCAGCAGCAGGTAACCCAATACGTGGACGCCGGGCCTGCTTTCGATGACGAACTTCTCGCGGCTGTAGCCGGGGAAGTCGCGCTGCTCCAGAACCTGCGTCTTCAGATCTCCGCGTGTGGCCGGGAATCCGCCAACCAGCTGCGTGATCTTCGCGCGCAGTTTTTTCTGCCAGGCATCCGTCTCCCTTTTGGAATTGGCGCGGAACGCGAGTTTCATGGGAGCGGACTTGTACCGCTCGCGGGTCCACGCCACAGGGTCGAAGCTCTTCGCATCCGTCTTCGCCGCAAAGCCGTCCAGCGCCCCCGTGTACGCGGAAGGAGTTTGTGCCGCTGCGTTCGCCGCCCATGCCGCCAACCCGATTTCGCGCCGCGTCAGTTTTCCGGACATGGTCAGATATTGACTTCCACCACTTCGTCGAAGATCCCATCGGGCAGAGTGATGCCGGTGACTTGAATGCGCTCCATGATTTTTGGAGTATACCCTGTCCACTTGAAGCGGCCCTGCACTTTGCCCGCGTCGCTCACGCCCGATCGCTCGAAGGTAAAGATTTCGCGAGTGCCCACGCGTTCTTCTTCCACGCCGATCACTTCCGAGATGCTGTTGATCTTACGGCTGCCGTCCTGCATGCGCGTTACCTGCAGAACGATCTTGATGGCGCTGGCGAGCTGCTGCACAATGACGCGGTTGGGAATTTCCAAATCGGCCATGAGGATCATGGCTTCCAAACGCGAGAACGCGTCGCGAGGCGTATTGGCGTGGATGGTGGTCATGGAGCCTTCCACACCTGTGTTCATGGCCTGCAACATATCCAGCGCTTCTGCGCCGCGGCACTCGCCGACGATGATGCGGTCCGGCCGCATACGCAACGCCGTGCGCAGCAATTGCCGTTGATTCACGCCGCCCTCGCGGTTCACGTTGGGCGGGCGTGTTTCGAATTTCACCACGTGGCGCTGCTGCAGCTGCAGCTCCGCCGTGTCCTCGATCGTGATGATGCGCTCGTCTTCCGGAATGAAGCGCGACATGGCGTTGAGCGTCGTGGTCTTGCCGGATCCGGTTCCGCCGGAGATGAGGATGGTGGCCTTCGACTGCACGGCCGCGGCCAGGAATCGCAGCATCATGTTCGTGATGGTCCGGTTGGCGATCATCTCGTCGGAAGTGATCACGTGCCGGCCGAAACGTCGAATGGAGAGCGCCGGGCCATCCAGCGAAAGCGGTTGAATGATCGCGTTGACGCGCGATCCGTCCAGCAGGCGCGCGTCGACGATGGGCTGTGCCTCGTCCACGCGGCGGCCCACTTGCGAAACAATCTTTTCGATGATGTGCAGCAGGTGCGCGTTGTCTTTGAAACGGACGGGGCTGAGCGAAAGTTTTCCGCCGCGCTCGACATACACTTTGTTGTAGCCGTTGACCAGAATATCGGAGATGGACGGTTCCTTCAGCAGCGGCTCCAATGGTCCCAAGCCGAGAACCTCGTCCAGAACCTCTTCCACCATCTTGTTCTGCTCGGCCGTCGTCATGGGCACGCGCTCATCTTCGATGAGCCGTTCGACTACGCGGCCAATCTCGGCGCGCAGCCGCTCTTTCGGCAGAGAGGAAACCTTTTCCAGATTGAGAACGCCGATGAGCTTCTTGTGAATTTCGGACTTGAGTTCAAAGTAGCGGTCGGCCGTGCGGACGGACCCGCCCGCCGGTCCGGCTGGGCGCGGCGGAATCGGGCGAAAATTACTCCCCACGTGTTCTCCTTACAATAATAAAGATGTTTCAATTATAACCGTCATGAGACGCAGGCACTTCTTACTGGCGTCAATGGCTGCCACTGGGCGGGCTCAGGACCGGCCGGCCATCCTCGTAACCCTGAACGCGGCCCCACGGCCGCGGGACGTGAAGGGTGTAGTATTTCGCCGTGCCTATGCCGCTTCGTCCAGCCGGGAGGGGACCTTGTCTTCGCTTCTGACGGGGATGTTCCCGCATGCCGCATCCGGAAAAGCCCAACTGCTTCAGGTGAACAAGTTGCCCGATGATTTGCGCAATACCATCGTGGTCTGGGCAGGCTTGCCCGCTAATGACGGAGATGGTTTCTTCGACAGGCAATTGCGGGTCGCTCTCACCATTCAATACCCGAATGGGCCATTGCCGGCTTCCGAAGACGACCGCCTCATCAGCACCGCCGACGTCCTTCCCACTGTGTTCGGGCTCGCTCAAACCACGGTGCCCGAGAACATTCACGGAATGGACGTCCTGCGACAGCGTCAGGAGTTCCTGTGCGCGGAAGGTAATCTGGGAGCGCCTGACGAATGGCGTCTTGTTGTGCGCGGCTACAACAAGCTGGTGGTGAATAAAAAACTGGAACCGCTGCACCTCTACAATCTTCAGGAGGATCCAGGGGAAATGAACAATCTCGCCAAGTCGAGAGTTGTGCCGCGGACCATCGACGAGTTGCGCGCGCTGTTGCAGGTCTGGCAGCGGCGAACGAACGACGGCCGCAGCGCATCGGGGCTGAAGAAACGTGGATAGGGAACTGCGGTTCGTCGGCACGGTGCGATCCGAAATCCGCGACCGGCGCGCGATGCCGCCTTTCGGCGCGCCCGCGATGGTTGAGATCGAGCGGCAATTCGAGCCCGCCCTCCATCGCATCGAGAAACATTCCCATCTCTGGGTGCTCGCATGGCTGATGGATCGGGCGGAGCGCGATGTCCTGCAAGTGACGCCGCGTGGTGTGGACCGCGACGCCCCGGACGCCTTACACGGCGTGTTCTCCGTACGCTCGCCCGCGCGGCCTAATCCCATTGGTCTCACGGCCGCGCGTGTGAAGCGCATCGATGGATTGAGCATCCATTTCGATCTGCTCGATTTTCTAGATGGCACGCCGGTGCTCGACATCAAACCGTACTTCGTTTCCCGCGACATGATCTACGCGGCACACAACGCGGCTGTGGGAAGGCCCAGGGACCGGCAAGCCCTGCGGGAATCTTTGCTCTTCCAGGCCCACCGGCTTCAACCGGAGCGGCATCCCGGCGTCGCGCTGGCCGTGAGAATCGCCGAACATTTTCGCAGCGAGGTCATGAATTGGGTGGAACCGGCTGATTGGCACGTGGAGACGCCCCTCTCACGTCCCTATTTGGCGGGCGCGCTGCTTGGGATCACCCGCGTCTCTCCCGGCACAGGGCTCCATTTCATCGCCGAGGAGAAAGTCGTTCTGAACCGTCTAACGGTCTACGTGCTCAAGCCGGGAACCGCCGGGTACGAACAGATCCTTGCAGCGACGGATGACGATCTGTTCCAAGTTGATACAATTTCCCCGTGAGATACTTTGCAATCGTCTCTGTCCTGGCGTTGGCGGCCATCCTTGCATTCAGCTTCGGACGTCCCGCCGACATCGCGTTTCTCAAACATGAAATCGACCTAGGCGCGAACGAGCCCTGCACCTTCGCCGACATCAACAGCGACGGCAAGCTGGACATTGTTTCGGGCGAGAACTGGTACGAAGCGCCGCGTTGGATCAAGCACAAATTTCGCGACCTCGACTTTGCCAACAACTACATTGACGATTTCAGCGATCACGTGATCGACGTCAATGGCGACGGCAAGTACGACGTCGTCAGTTGTTCCTGGTTCAGCAAGAGCATCGCCTGGTGGGAGAACCCAGGCAAGGGCTTAGGCATGTGGAAGCGCCACGAGATCGATTCGGGTTTCAACGTTGAGTTCTGCTTCATGGTCGATCTCGACAACGATGGCCAGGCGCGGGAACTGCTTCCGCAGTTCGGAAATGCGAACGCCCCGCTGGCGTGGTACGAACTCAAGAACGGGAAATGGATCAAGCATGTCGCCAGCCCCAAGAGCTACGGACACGGCATTGGCGCCGGCGATGTGAACGGCGACGGCCGCAACGACATTCTCACTCCGAAAGGATGGCTGGAAGCGCCAGCCGATCCCAGCCAGGAAAACTGGAAGTTGCATGAGGATTGGGATGTGCCCGGCCATTTGGGATTCTTATACGCCTACGATGTGAACCGCGACGGCAAAAATGACATTGTCACTTCCATGGCGCACGATTACGGCGTGCTCTGGTTCGAGCGTATGGCAAACGGCAAATTCGTGAAGCGCGTCATCGACGATAGCTGGTCGCAGGCGCACGCCACCGCGTTGATCGATCTCAATGGCGATGGCCGCAAAGACATCATCACCGGGAAACGCTACATGGCGCACAACGGACGTGACCCCGGTGAAAAAGAGCCGCTCGGTCTTTATTGGTACGAACACCAGCCAGCACCTGACGGCAAAAGCGTTCTCTGGACGCGACACGTGATCGACTACTCCACGCGCACGGGCGCCGGAATGCAAATTGCGGTTGCCGATTACGATGGCGATGGCGATCTGGATATCGCCGTTGGCGGCAAGAGCGGCGTCTATCTGTTTGAGAATCTGACCGCGAAGAAAAAAGAAGAAAGGAAGTAACATGCTGAAGACTGTGACACGGTCGCTGTTTCTGCTTGGCATCGCCGGGCTGTTGGCGTCCGCGCAAGACAAGACCAAATCGCTCAATACCGAGGAATTGGAAAAGCTCATGAAGGATGAGAAGAACCTGTTCCTGCTGGACGTGCGCGAGGCCAAAGAGATTACGGAATTGGGTAGTGTGAAAGGCTACGTCAACATTCCTCTCGGCGAACTGGAAAAGCGCATTAAGGAAGTGCCGAAAGGCAAAGTAGTCGTCACCCTTTGAAACCGTGGAACAAGAGCCGCGCGTGCCGCGGACATTTTGACGAAGAACGGTTACAAGGTTGTGGGGTCGTGCGGCTTGGCCGATTGGAAGGAGAAGAAGAAGCCCCTGGTTTTTTCCAACGAAAAGAATTAGACAGGTAGTGTGAGGCGAGCTTCGCAGCCGCCGCCGGAGCGGTTCCGGAGTTCGATGGTGCCGCCATGCGCTTCCGCCATCTGGCGCGACAGCACCAACCCGATTCCGGAGCCGCCCGGTTTCGTGGTGAAAAACGGGACGAAGAGATTCGCGGTGTTTGCGATGCCCGGCCCGGTGTCCTCTATAACGACATGCAGATTGGGCCCTTGCTTCTCCCAACGCACGGCCACAACGCCCCCGTTTTCCATTGTGGCGTCCACTGCGTTGCGCATCAGATTGATCAGCAACTGCTCCAGTTGATCCTTGTCGCCTTGCACAACAACGTGCGGTCCGGCCGCAACTTCTATCGCTTTTCTTGTCTCTAAAGCCACCACGCCGCGAATCCAATCGCCCGCGTTCACGGGAGCAAATTGCGGCCGCGGCAATTTGGCCAGTCTCGCGTAAGCGCCCATAAATCTGCTCAGCGCTTCCGAACGCGCGCTGACGATTCCCAAACCCCGCATCATGTCTTCGCGCCAATCCGCGGGGAGCTCTTCGCGGTGGAGCATGCTTTCCAAACTTCCGGCAATGGACTTGATGGGCGCGAGTGAGTTGTTCAGTTCATGGCCCAATACGCGGACAATTCTCTGCCAGGCCTGCAATTCCTCTTCGCGCAAGGGACGCGTCAGGTCGGTCACCACCAACAATTGATGTGGTAGCCCTCCTTCGCGAAAGCTGGCCCGCGCAATTCCCCAACGGCCTGCGCCGCCGGCAAAACGCCGTTGCATGGTGCGTGGAAACTCACCTTCCAGACAGTCCGCCAGATCCAACTCTTCGGCGCGAAGCCCCAGGACCCTCTCCGCGGCATTGGCCACCAATCTTTCTCCCGCGCGGTTCACCAGGCGCAGGCGCTGCTCCTGATCGAAGGCAAAAACGGCGACGTTGATCTCCTCCATCACTTTACGCAGCAGCGCCGTCGCCTCCAGCGCGCCCAGCCTTTGCTCGCGAAGCGTGGCTCCCATGGCGTTCGCCTGTTGCATCACTTCCGCCAGAGCGTCTTCGCCGCGCGCGCCGCGCGCACGAATAGAGTAATCTCCTTCGCGCATCGCCTCCAATAGATTTGCCAGCGTGCGCAGCGGCGACGCCACGCGGTCGCGGACGGCGATGGCGAATCCCCACCAGCAGCCAACCGCGAGCAGAGCCAGCGTCCAGCGAAGTTTGTCGCTGTAATTCCCGGTCCACAGCAAAATGAGCAAAGCCGCGACCGCTGGAAATCCCGATGCCAGCGCGGTCCGCAGAATGCGTGCTTCGTGTCTCACAGCCCATACCGTTGCAGACGCCGGTAGAGCGCGCTGCGGCTCAGCCCAAGCGCCTTGGCCGTATGGCTCACGTTACCGGAATAACGCGCCAGCGATTTTTTAATGAGGAACGATTCCACTTCCTCCAGGCTCATCTCTTCCAGTCGAGGCGCGCCTTCGTGCGCGGATCGCAGCATCAGGTCGGCCGCTCGAATCACGGCGTCGCCCGCCATGAGCACCGCGCGTTCCACAACGTGATTCAACTCGCGCACGTTCCCCGGCCACGAATGCGACAGCAAGGCCTGCATCGCCGCCGGCTCAAAGCCGCCGATGTTTCTGCGGTAACGCTGTCCGTGCGCGTGCAGAAAATAGGAGGCGAGCAGCGGAATATCTTCGCGCCGCTCGCGCAGCGGCGGAAGGTGAATCTCAATGGTGTTCAAACGGAACAGCAGATCCTGACGAAACCGCCCCGCGGCCGCCTCCTCATGCAGATGCGCATTCGTGGCGGAGATCACGCGGACATCGGCCCTGCGCGTTCTGGAAGAGCCGACGCGTTCCATCTCGCCCGTTTCCAGAACTCGCAACAGTTTGGACTGCAGGTTGAGGGACACGTTTGAAATCTCATCCAGAAATAACGTTCCCCCTTCAGCGAGTTCGAAGCGTCCGACGCGATCGTTCTTGGCGTCGGTGAACGCGCCTCGCACATGGCCGAACAGTTCGCTTTCGAAGAGACCTTCCGGCAACCCGCCCGCATTCACCGTAACCAGCGGCCGGTGACTGCGCAGCGAAACGGCATGCAGTGCTTTGGCAACCACTTCCTTCCCGGTTCCGGGCTCGCCGGTAATCAGCACGTTGGCATCAGACGGCCCGACGCGCGCGATCACTTGCAGCACGGGTTGCATCGCTGCGGATTTGGCGATCAGATCTGGCATGCCGTCCGCCCTCAGAAGGCGGTTCTCGGCTTCCAACCGCTGGCTGCGGCGCAATGCCTGCGCCAGTTCGATCTGTGTTTTGACAACGGCCAGAAGCCGCGCGTTCTCCCACGGCTTGAGTACAAAATCCCGCGCGCCGCGACGCATGGTCTCCACCGCGAGTTCGACGCTGCCCCATGCGGTCATCACGACGACAGGCAACGACGGGTCCATCGCGGGCAGGCGCTGCAGCAGTTCCAACCCTTCCGCGCCGGATGTCGTGTCGCGCGCGTAGTTGAGGTCCATGAGCAGCAGATCGAACTCATCGCACTCCAGCGCGGCGAGAATGCCCGCCGGAGAACTTGCCGCATCGATCTGGTAGCCTTCGCCCTTGAGCAGCAGCTTCAGCGCTTCAATCACGTCGGCCTGATCGTCCGCTACCAGGATGCGGGGCTTGGTTCTCATTGCTACCTATGCTAGCGTCTGGCCAGTGCGAGGCGGATTCCCAATCCGATTAACAACATTCCCGTGATCGCCTCCAGACTCAATCGCACCGGCCTGCGCGTGACCCATGCCGTGGTTCGATCCAGGAAATATGCCACCGCGGATAGCCATAGAAAGCCCATGACAATGTGAACGCTTGCCAGCGTCACGGATTGCAGCAAGGCGTTCCCTTCAGGAATCACAAACTGCGGCAACAGCGTCAAATAGAACAGCGCGACTTTCGGATTCAGAAGATTCGTAAACAGACCTTCCGAAAAACTCGCCCAACGTCCACCGTCGATTTGCCGGGCGTCCAAGGGAAGGGCCGCTCCCAGTTCGCCTTTCCAAACAGCCCACAGAGACTTCGCGCCGAGCCACGCCAGGTAAGCCGCGCCGGCAATTTTCATCGTCTCGAAGGCCGCCGCGGATTGGCGCAAAATAATGGAGAGCCCAAGCGCCGATGCAATGGAATGCACCAGGCATCCCAGGCAGATGCCGCACACGGTGAGAACGGCGGCGTTTCTACCACGTCCCAGCGTGCTTCGCATGACCAGCGCGGTGTCCGCGCCGGGAGTCAGCGTCAGCACGGCTGCCAGCCCCAGGAACGCCCAATAGCGAGGATCCATAATCTACATAGTGTGGCACGCCTTGGTGCTACCCTTGAGTGAGTACCGCATGGCTCAAACCGATATCAGAGATTCGTTGCGCGAGCGAGGCGTACGGCTCACCCGGCAACGCAAAATCCTGCTGGACCTCATCGACACTTCGGGCGAACACCTGGACGCCGAACAGTTGTATCAGATGGCGAAAAAGCGCGACGTGAAGCTGAACCGCGTCACCGTGTACCGCACTCTGAAGATGCTGAAGCAAGGCGGTCTGGTGGATGAGCTCGACCTGATGCACTATGGCGGCGATCAACATTATTATGAAACGCGGTTGAAGCAGGAACACGCCCACATCATCTGCCTGCGCTGCGGAAAAGTGGAAGAGTTTTTCGGCGAGCATATTCAGAAGATGCGTAAGCAGGTAGAGCAGAACCTGGGTTTTCAAATTCTTCTGACGCGCACCGAGGTTGGTGGATATTGTTCCAACTGCCAGATTCTGAGAGCGAGAGAAGTTGAGCAGGCGCGAGGCACTGAGCTTCCCGCCCGCGGCCGTGGCCGGACAAGCGGATGAAGCCGTGGCAGGACCTTATGGGGCATCGCAGCTGGGCGCATCGCAAGCCGCGCTGATCGTCGTCAACCCTAGTGGCAACCGCGCCCGCGTGGCGCTCCATCCGCTTCCATTCACCATCGGACGTCAGGGCGATTGCGACCTGGTGTTGCGCGACAACCGCGCATCCCGCGCACACGCGCGCATTTCCGAAACCGAAGGCGTCTACTTCGTGGAAGATCTCAAGAGCAGGCATGGCGTCGTGGTTAACGGCGCCGTCATCCGCTCCCCATGGAAACTCTGCAATGGCGATGTGATCGAATTCGGAATCAGCGACTCCTATAAGGTGATCTTCACGGTGGAAGAGGCGGAGATCCACCGCCTGATGGATCAACTGGGCGCGACGGGCACGCATGCCGTAGGCACGACAAGCCTGGGAAAACTGCGGGCCCTGGTGGAAGTGGCGCGCACGGTACAGAACGCCCTCTCCACGGAATCGGTTCTGGGCGCCGTTGTCGATGCCGCGCTTACCGTGACCGGAGCGCAGCGCGGCTACCTGCTGTTGCGCGACGGCGAGCATTTGAAGGTTTCCGTGGCCCGCGACCACAAAGGGAAGCCACTGCCTTTGGACAGCTTGCAAGTTCCATCCGAGGTTCTGGAAAACGCCTTGAGCGAACGGCGTGATCTGTTGTCGATGAACTTCGGCGAACAGACGCCGCATAAGCCGGGACTGTCCACTTCCCAACTGCCCGTCCGCAGCATGATTTGCGTCCCGCTGGTGAAAATAACCGCCGCCCCTACCGGCAACGCCGAAGAGACAATGATGTTGCGGCAGACTGCCAACACAGTGGGCATCCTTTACATGGAATCCCGTGTGGGGACGGCGGAACTCACGTCGGGGGACCGCGAGTTGCTGCAAACCCTGGCCGTGGAAGCTTCCACCATCATCGAAAATGCACGGTTGCTGGAGCAGGAGCGCTTGCGCATCAAGCTGGACGACGAACTGAACATCGCCAGAGAGATTCAACAAAGCCTGATGCCGCGCCATCTGCCGTCAACGGGTTGGTTTCGCGCCGCGGCGGCGAGCATTCCCTCGCTTCAGGTGGGTGGAGATTATTACGACCTTCGTCAACTCGGTTCAGACACGTGGGCGTTTGTCGTGGCCGATGTTTCCGGTAAAGGCGTCAGCTCCGCGATTCTGGCCAGCCTTCTGCAAGGCGCATTTCTCGCCGGGGGCTTGGCCGCAATGCGCCTGGACCACCTGATGTCCCATGTGAATCATTTCCTGACGGAGCGTACCGGCGGCGAAAAATACGCCACGCTCTTTTGCGGCGTGATGAGCATCGACGGCCTGCTGCGATGGAGCAACGCAGGTCATTGCGCGCCCATTCTTCTGCGCCGGTCTGGCGAAATGGTTCGTCTGGAAGCGAGCAGTCTGCCGCTCGGCATGCTCGAAGAGGCCACCTACACCATCGAGCGGACTCAGCTGCAACCCGGTGACAAAGTGATTGTGTATACCGACGGCGTTTCCGAAGCCGCCAACGCCATGGGAAGGTTCTTTGACGCGAAACGGATCGAATCGGTGGCTCGAAATTGCGCCGCGGGGTCCTGCAAAGAGATGATCGACAATCTTTTTTCCGCCGTGGACGCCTTCACCGAGGACACACCACAGGGCGACGATGTTACTGCCGTGGTAGTGGAGTACTCACCGCCCGCTTCCTAGGCTGCCACCTTCGTAACCTCCAGGTTTGAACGAACGTACCAAAATGCACGTCCGGGTTCCAGTACAAACTCGTGCAAAGCGCAATTTCGGCCGTCTGTTCCCCCCAAACACCTGAGAGGACAAGCGCCTTGCCGGCACTGTGCGCGGCGAGCGCGGTACGGCGTACGGACCCCTGCGGATTGAGAAAACAGGACCATTTTCGTTCCGACCCGCAAACCGTAATCTGGTTTTGTTCACAGGAACAAGGATTTCCGGAATGCACGGCGATTCAAGATTTGAACCACTTGGAGTAACGAAAGTATGAAAAAGATCCTCATTCTCGTCGCAATGTTCGCGCTCTATTGCGTGTGCGCGAGCGCAACCATTGTCACCTACAACACGGCTGGCGCATTTAGCTGCACCAACGTCGCTGGTTCGGTTGCGGGATGCGGAACCAACCAGATCACCTTTGGCAACATTTCCGGTAGTGACGCCGTCTTGATGTCGTATCGCTCCATCATGAGTTCGACGGTAGATGCCAGCGGTATCGGCAGCGACACGCCGCTCGGCTTCGTCGACTTGAGTTGCGTCGCCGGCGGCTTTGGTTGTTCCACACGAGTGGCGCCCGCGGCTCTCGGCCTTACCATCACCGTCAATCAGACCTCTCCGGTTGGTTCGGGCAGCATCCCATCGGGTGCCATCACCGGATCGATCTCCGGCATCATGGCCAACGCCAGCATCGCCTGGACGCTTCCGGCGACGACGCTGGTCGGCTCTGGCGCGACGAAGCAGAAATACGAAGTGCTCAATTCGCCCCTGCATCTGAATCCGGCCTCAACCAACAATTGCCTTGGTTGCTCGGTGAACGGCAGCTACCTGCCGACTCCGACAGGCGACACCTCCATTCAAGGTCACGTCATGGACGTAACCAACGGCGGCAGCGTTCCCGAACCCGAAACCTACGTTCTGATGGGCGCGGGACTGATTGCCCTGGGCCTGTATCGCCGCCAGCGCTTGGCGTAATCGTTTCTCCAAAGCATTCCGGTCACCTGAAGAGAGCCAAGGCTTCGGCCTTGGCTTTCTTCTTTTTCAACTGCCCCAATAGCTTTTGTCCAGACTTCGATATTGCACCGCTTCGGCCAGGTGCTTCGACGACACGCGTTCCACCCCTTCCAAATCCGCAATGGTTCTTGCAACCTTCAAAATGCGGTCATGGGCGCGCGCCGACAGGCTCATGCGCCGGACCGCCATTTCCAATGTTCGCTCTCCGGCTTCATCCAAAGCACATAAGCGCCGCATCTGGGCCGAAGGGATCTCCGAATTGTTGAACCCGCGTAGGCGCTGCCGTTCGCGCGCCGCAAGTACACGCTCGCGCATGCGCTCACTGCCGACGCCGTTGTCGTTTCCACGCATCTCCTTATAGGGGAGGGCGGCGACTTCGATGTGCAGATCGATGCGGTCCAGCAACGGGCCGCTGATTTTCCCGAGATAGCGTTGGATGATTGCGCCAGTGCAGCGGCACTCGCGGCTGGGATCGCCATAATAACCGCAGGGACAGGGGTTCATCGCTCCCACCAGCATGAAATTTGATGGAAACACTACGGTCATGTTGGATCGCGCCAGCGTGACCGATCGTTCTTCCAATGGCTGACGAAGTTGCTCCAGCACGTTGCGCGGAAACTCCGGCAGTTCGTCCAGAAACAACACGCCAAAATGGGCCAGGCTCACTTCGCCCGGGCGGACAGTTCCGGTTCCGCCGCCTAATAATGCCGCGTCGGAAACGGTATGGTGCGGTGCGCGAAAAGGCCGCTCCGCAAGCAAGGACATCCCTTTGGACAGGCATCCGGCCACACTGTGCACGGTCGTAGTCGCAATGGACTCCTCGAAGGTAAGAGGCGGCAGAATCCCCGGCAATCGTTTCGCCAGCATCGTCTTGCCCGACCCCGGTGGCCCCACCATCAACACATTGTGCGCGCCCGCGGCCGCAACTTCCATGGCTCGTTTTGCCGTGGTCTGTCCCCGCACCTCACAGAAATCCAGATGAGTGCCGCCGGGCGATGTCTGCTGGCCGGCAACAGGCATGTGAGCAACGAAGTTCTGAGGATTATCGACAATCGCCACCGCCTCAGAAATGTGACGAGCGCCGAACACGCGCACCCCTTCCACCACCGATGATTCGGCAGCGTTTTCGGCGGGAACCACAATGTTGGCGACTCCAGCACGCTTGGCGCAGACGGCAATGGGCAGAGCGCCGCGCACCGGCCGCACGCTTCCGTCCAGGCCAAGTTCCCCGACCATGAGGAATTGTTCCGATGCTCCCAGCCGGCCCATCGCGCCCAGGATTCCCATCGCCATGGGAAGGTCGAAACCGGCCCCTTCCTTGCGGACGTTGGCTGGCGCAAGATTGATAGTCACCGCTTTGCCGGGATATCCGAACCCCGAGTTCACCAAGGCGCTCTTGATACGCTCGCGGCTCTCCCGCACTGCAGTGTCCGGCATTCCAACTGTGATGAAGTCGCGTCCCGAGCCGGACGGGTATAGATCCACCTCAACGTCAATGAGGTGGGCGTCGATGCCATAAACGGCGGCGCTGCGTGTGCGGAAAAGTCCCACTTATCTATGAGTGGGTGCAGCGAACGGATCTTCTCACACTTTATTGCACAGTCGCATTCAAATTGAACGTTCCGGTGCGGCCGTTCCCTGAGTACACGCCGACGATGTAGCTTCCCGCCGGGGCCGCCACCGCCAACTGATAGACTCCGTTGGCACTATTCCCATTGGAAGCAAGTACCTTCCCCGTAGTGGACGCCAGAAACACTCCTGGCGCAAACTGTGTCGAGGCGGCCTCCAGAATCAAGAGGCCGTCGTTCGGAATGTCGAGTGTGAATTGGCGCGCCTGCGCGGCAGCCGTCTGATTCACCGTGAAGTCCCGGACGCGGCAATCGGAGGTTCCAATGGATCCCGTCGCCGGGGTGCCGGGCTTCAGAACATCCGAGGGACACTCGGGCACATCCTGCATCGACGTGCGCAGTTCGAAGTTCCCCGTCTCCCCTTCGTCATAACTGTTGGCGACGATCGTGTAGCGGCCAGGATTAAGCGTCACAAAGATCCTGGAATTCGAGCCGCCCGCGCTATCGTCGTCTTCCGACAATACCGTTTTCTTGTCATCCAACAATAGGAGGTAGGCGTCGAAGTCCTGGGACAACAGATCGGCGATGACTTGAACTTTCTTTGTGATTTCGAAATTGTAAGCGCGAGTGTAACCGCCGAAGCTCTGATAAGGAACGTACTCAAGGAATCCGCAGTCCTTATTGCTTAGCGCGGATTTTACGGAGCCGGGAATGGAAATGGTCTCTTCGTAGCAAGGCCGCGCGGCCTGCGTCTGAGTCTGCAGCGTATACGCCCCGGCGCCACTGGCAGCAGCCGTGGCCACTACCAGGTAATCGCCGGCAGGCAGGCCCGCGACAATCAGGGCATTTCCGCGGCCGGCCGTGTTGTCATCAAACAACACCTGAGCGCCGGTGGAATCGAGGACGTATAGATAGGAATCGAACGCCGTGGAATCCATTTCAATGGCCGCAATCGCGAAGTTGGAAACGCTGACTTTGTAGACGTCCACCAGACGCGCATTGCCGCTGGGACCTTTGAAATCAAGCTGGCGGCAGCCGCCGTCGGACAGTCTTCCTGTAATTTGGTTCCCCAGCGTAAGGTCGATGGGAGCGCACGGACGAGGTGTCTGCAAAGCCGGTGTTAATGAAAACGCACCGGCCGCGTTGGACGCGCTGGCAACAATGATCGTGGAGGGTCCCGCCGGTAATCCCACCGTGGAATCGGCGGGCGCGATTGGCGTGCCCAGGTTCGAAGTGAGCGGATTTCCCTTACCATCGAGGAGAACAACCAGAGGCGTAAAGCTCGCACTGGAAAGCTTCACTTGCAGCAGGCTGCCGCCTTCCGGTATTACGGCTTGGAACGATTGCGCGCTGAGACCGCGGAAGGAAGCAGGAAGCGTGGCGGCCGTGGCAGCGTTCACGACGTCCTGCATTTTGCAGTCCGTCGTTAGGTTGCCATCGAAACCAGCGCTAAGATCCAGAGGCTTGGACGCGCAATTGGTGGATTGCGCGGTAAGGGAACCTGCCGCCAGCAAGAATGCGCAAAGGAAACCTGCTGTGCGGAATTCCGGCCTGCCTGTGGCGTTCATAACATTTATTACGACGGAACCACCACCAGTTCGTTTACAACTTTCTTCACGCCCTTGATCTTGTGAGTGAGACTTTCCGCCTTTTGTCTCGCTTTCTCCGACCGGACCTTGCCTTGCAGCGTCACCATACCATTGACCACCTTCACCTCAAACGCCGCGCCCTTGACCTCGGGATGATTGGCCAATCGCAGCCGTACCTGATCGTAAATGCGGTCATCGTTTGCATTGCTCTGCGCGGGTAGAACCGTTGTCCACGCCAAGAGTAAACACAGTGTCAAAAGCAGTGCGCGTTTGCAGCTCATGGAATGCCTCCTCACTTAGGTAGTCTAACGCATCCGTGCTATCCTCACCTTGAATAATCCCTTACATCGGAAACAACCACTTTGTGCGGCATTGCCGGCTACACGACCATCGATTTTCACCCCCCCGCCGGACGAATTGACCAGCTTACGCGAGCCATTGTGCATCGCGGTCCCGACCAGCAAGGCGTCTACCGCTCGGCCTCCGTATCTATGGGAGCGGTGCGGCTAAGTATCATCGATGTCGCGGGCGGCGATCAGCCCGTCTATAGCGACGATCGCGACAATGTAATCGTCTTCAACGGAGAGATTTACAACCATTCCGAACTGCGCAGAGAGTTGGAATCGCTGGGGCACCGGTTTCAATCCCGCTGCGACACGGAAGTGGTTCTGCGCGGCTTTCTGCAATGGGATACGGGCTGCTTCGCTCGTCTCCGCGGAATGTTTGGCGTGGCCCTCTGGTGCGAATCCAAACGGCGTCTGGTGTTGGCTCGCGATCGCATGGGGATTAAGCCGCTCTATGTTCACCGCCGCGGCCGCGATCTTTTTTTCGGCTCAGAGTTGAAAACGATTCTGGAGCATCCCGAAATTGAAAGGTCTATCAGCCCCGAAGGACTCAGCTACTATTTATCGCTCAACTACATTCCTCGTCCGCACACGATGCTGGCCGCGATGGAAAAGCTGGAGCCCGGCGCGTGGTTGGAATGGCGCGACGGCGCGGTGCGAACGGAATCCTATTGGAAGCTGCAATTCCGTCCCAATCACAAACTTCGATTGGAAGACGCGAAACAGCAGCTCGACGTTTTGTTGCGCGACGCCGTGCGCGAGCACTTGGTCTCCGATGTTCCGCTAGGCGTGTGGAGCAGCGGCGGCATCGATTCGTCCACGGTGTTGCATTACGCCGCCGCCGAATTGCCGCAAGTGAAAACATTTTCCGTGTCGTTTCAAGGGCGGTCCTTCGACGAGAGTCCGTATTTTCGCGAAGTGGCCGCTAAGTATGCCACCGATCATCACGAGTTCGATCTCAATCCGGAAGAAGGTCTCATCGATGCCATCGAACAGATGGCGTATTTTTCCGACGAACCAAGCGCGGACGCGGGAGCGCTGCCGGTGTGGTTCCTTTCAAAGATGACGCGCAGGCATGTCACGGTCGCGCTCAGTGGAGAGGGTGCCGACGAATTGTTCGGTGGTTACTACACCTATTTGGCCGATCGCTTTGCTTCGTGGATGCGCTGGACGCCGGCGTTACCGCGCAAGGCCTTGTTATCGATGCTCCATCTCTGGCCGGTTTCCGACGACAAGATCAGCCTGGAGTTCAAGACTAAGCGTTTTCTTGCGGGATCTCTATTGCCGCCGTTGAGAGCACACCTTTATTGGAACGGTACGTTTGACGACCGGCATAAGCATGAGCTCTGCGATGTGCCCGCGGCGAATTGGGGCGCGCTCCTGCCGCCTCATGCGGAGGAAAGCGGCCGGCTCAATCGATTTCTCTGGGCGGACCAGCTTTGTTATCTCTCCGAAGACATCCTTTACAAGTGCGACCGCATGAGCATGGCGCACTCTTTGGAGGTGCGTCCGCCGTTTCTCGATCACCGCATTGTGGAGTTCGCCGCATCGTTGCCGGACAAATGGAAGGTCAACGGATCGAGATTGAAATTTCTGTTGAAGGAACTCATGCGCGATAAGCTTCCGCACTCTGTCTTGACACGGCGTAAGGAAGGGTTCGACATTCCGGCTCATCAATGGTTCCGCGGCCCGTTGAAAGAGTTGCTGCTGGACACGCTCAGCGAAAAGGCCGTGAAGGAAACCGGCATCTTTCACTGGCCCGTGATGCGCCGCGTTTTGGAAGACCATTTTGAACGGCGCGCCAACTACGGCTACCATCTGTGGGGATTGCTCACGCTGTTTCTTTGGATGCGCCGCTGGAAAGTAACGGCGGGCGTCCCGCAAAAGGAGTCTCTGGCATGGGCCGGCACGGGCAAGTAATCGTCCTTCTGGCGGCCGCCATCATCTACTTCGGCTGCGTTCCCAGCCCGCCCGGCCTGATGGACGACGTGGACGCGGTGCAGGCGCAAATCGCGCGTACGATGCTGGAATCAGGCGACTGGGTGACGGCGCGCTTGAACGGAGTGGCTTACCTGGAGAAGTCGCCGCTCATTTATTGGATGATGGCCGTGAGCTTCCACATCTTCGGCACTCACGATTGGGCCGCGAGAATCCCGCTCGCTGTATGCGCGTTGTTGCTGGTGTGGGTGACCATGCGCTTTGGCGAGTGGGCCTTTGGAGAGGCGGCCGGGCGCTGGGCCGGACTGGTCATCGGCACCTGCACCGGGCTGTGGCTGTTTACGCGCATCCAAATCCCCGACGCCATTCTGACTCTCACCATCACTGTCGCCATGTGGTCTTTCCTGCGATCCCTGGAAGAAGAAGGCCGCTTCTGGCCCGCCGTGCTCGCGGCCAACATTGGAATCGGTTTGCTCTTGAAGGGATTGATCGCGGTTCTGTTTCCCATGGCCGCCGGCGTAATCTATCTAGCCGTCACAAGTCAGTTGTTCCTGCCTCAGACGTGGCGCAGACTCCGTCTGTTTTCAGGAATCGGCATCCTGCTCGCCATCGCCGCGCCTTGGCACGTTTTAGCCACCCTGCGGAATCCGCCGTACTTCGACTTCACGATGAAAAGTGAACCGGGTCAATATCACGGTTTCTTCTGGTTCTATTTTTTGAACGAGCACGTGTTTCGATTTCTGAACATGCGCCATCCGCGCGACTACAACACGGTTCCCCGGCTCTACTTCTGGTTGTTTCATCTGTTGTGGCTCTTCCCGTGGAGCGCGTTTTTCCCAGCCATGGCGAAACTCGCGTACAGACCGGCGGACCGCGCGGGCCGCGCGCGTTTGCTGGCGCTTTGCTGGGCAGGATTTCTCCTCACGTTCTTCACGTTCTCCACCACGCAGGAATACTACTCGATGCCTTGCTACCCGGCGCTTGCGCTATTGCTGGGTTCGGCACTCGCGTCCGATTCTCCTTGGATCAAGCGGGGCCGCATCGCCATCGCGCTTGTTGCCGGATTGGCGTGCATCGCCACGGGCTTCATCCTGTCCCAAGTATTTAACACGCCCGCTCCGGGCGACATCTCACAAGCTCTGACGCACAATCCAGATCTGTACACGCTCTCGCTGGGGCACATGGGCGATCTCACTCTGCAATCCTTCGCCTATCTCAAACTCCCATTGGCGCTGGCATGTGCCGCGTTCGCCATTGGCGCGCTGGGAGCCTGGCGCGCACCATCGGCGCAATCGGCCTTTATTGCTATTGCCCTGATGATGGTCCTGTTCCTGCATGCGGCCAGAGTGGCGCTGGTGCGATTCGATCCTTATCTCGGATCGCGGGAGCTGGCCATCGCGTACCTGCGCGCGCCTCGTGGCGAATTGATCGCCGACAACCAATACTACGCGTTTTCTTCCGTTTTCTTCTACACGAACAGCCGCGCGCTTCTGTTGAATGGGCGCGTAAACAATCTTGAGTACGGGTCCTACGCCCCCGGCGCGCCCGATGTCTTCATCGACGATGCGGCTTTGGCAAGACTGTGGAAGGACACGCGCCGCCGGTATTTATTGGTGGAAGGTCCGTCCGTTCCGAGAATCGAGAAACTGGTAGGCCGCGAACTACTTTACGAAGTGAAGGCGAGCGGCGGCAAGAGTCTCTTCACCAACATCCCGCCAGGTTCGGAACCGGAGAAATGAGCCGCGCGTAAACGCGAGTGGACGCCCTGCTCAACCATAAACCGCGACCTTCGCCAAACTCATGGCCTCATGATGCTACATTGAAGCCAATGGACACTCCGCCCGCGGGCGGTTTCGTGCTTGCCATAGATCACGACCGTTTCTTCAAGGAACTGATCACGACGTTTTTCGTGGAGTTTCTGGAGTTATTTTTTCCGAAACTTGCCGGGCCGCTGGATCGCGGCTCCATCGAGTTCCTCTCGCAGGAGCATTTCACCAACCTGTTTGAGGGCGATGAATACCATGCCGACATTGTTGCGAAAGCGCGTTTCCAGGGTAGCGACGCGTTTTTCCTCATTCACGTAGAACATCAACGTACCGCACCGGCCAACTTCCCACGCCGCTTCTTCCGCTATTTTTCAGCACTGACCGAGAAGCGAGGTTTGCCCGTCTATCC
>JACPVQ010000085.1 GCA_016191645.1 Candidatus Solibacter usitatus | reverse complement strand
TGAGGATGGATCGTCGGAATGAGCGCCTGCTCAAACCCGACGCCAACTAGCAAAGGCCGATCAGTCGCCGCTGCCAGGGTGCGATCGTAGTAGCCGCCACCGTAGCCAAGGCGGTAACCCTGTCGATCGAATCCGAGGAGCGGCACTAGCAGGGTGTCCGGCTGCACCGACGGGCCTTCGACCGGCACGGGGATGTTCCAGATCCCCAGGCCAACGCCGACGTAGCGTGCAAGGCAATACCATCCTGCTACCCGGTTCCGCCAGGCAGCGCCGTATCCGCCGAGCTTCCCATCAAAGCAAACGGCGTCACCGTCTACATCCCACTCTCGGGAACGGTCAATGACGCTCTGCGCGCGGCGAACGTGAAACAGCCCGCAAGCGTAACCGCCACTGTGCAAGTTCGCCGCCCCTTCGGAAAAACTTTGATCCCCGTGCGCAACAGCGGCTCGCAAGCGGATATACTCGGCCTTGTACTGATTGGCGGAGAGGAGTTGAGCTGGAAATAAAATTATGCAACGCAGGCATTTTTTCACCAAGGCAACCATGGCCGCGGGCGCGCCGATGATGCAGGCCAACGCGCAGGTGGGGTCGAAACCCGCCATCAAGATCACGGACGTCAAGACCTTCTTCGCCGGAGTGGGAAGCCGCAATTTCTGCTTTCTCAAAATTGAAACCGACCAGGGCATTCACGGCATCGGCGAAGCCTATTCCTGCGGTCCCGATCTCGCGGTGAAGGCGGTCATCGAGGATTTCAAGGGCTGGCTGGTGGGCCAGGATCCGCGCAACATTGAGCATCTCTACTCGATGATGTGCAACTTCACGCGCTTTCCCGGCGGCCTGGTGGTCAACGCGGCCATCAGCGGAATCGAGCATGCGCTGTGGGACATCTCCGGCAAAGCGGCGGGCCTTCCCGTCTACATGATGCTCGGTGGAAAGTGCCGCGAGAAGATCCGCGTCTATCAAAGCGCCGGCGGCGACGATCCGCGGCAGGTTGCGGAATCGGCGAAGCGTTTGGTGGAAAAGTACGGCTACACGGCCATCAAGATGCGTCCGCAGCCGTCGCAGGATAACGCGCGGCCCTACAATGCCGTGACCCGCCTGGCCGCGCAGCGCGTGCGCATGGTGCGCGAGATGCTGGGCCCCGATGTGGATATCGGCTGCGACATTCATGCGCGATTCTTCGAAGTGTCGCGCGCCATTCGACTCGCCAAAGCCATTGAGCCCTACAATCCCATGTGGCTGGAAGAACCGATTCGCCCGGAGAATGAGGCTGCCATGGCGAAGCTCGCCGAGCATGTCAACATTCCGCTGGCCAGCGGCGAGTGCAACTACATGCGCCACGAATTCCGCAAGATTCTTGCGCTGCAAGCGCTGGATATCATCCAGCCGGATATCTGTCTCACCGGCGGGCTGATGGAGATGAAGAAGATCGCCGCGATGGCGGAGGCGCACTACGTCGTCGTTGCGCCGCACAATCCCATGGGGCCCGTGGCCACGGTGGTGAACGTCCATTTCGCCGCCAGTACGCCCAACTTTTTTATCCTCGAATACCATCCCGATGACGAATCGCCGCGCAAGGATTTCCTCAAAGAACCGCTCATGGTGCAGAAGGGCTACCTCCCGCTGCCAACAAAACCGGGCCTGGGCATCGAACTGAATGAAGATGCCTTCCGCCGCTATCCGACGAAATCCTGGCATCGCGGGTTCGATTACCGCGCCGACGGAAGCGTGGGGTACGTCTAGCGCGAATGCCCGATCTGCCGCTGTGGAAATGGATTCTGGGAGCGCTGTGCGCCTTCAACATGGGAGTGGCCAAGACTGGCATGCCGGGGCTGGGCATTTTGGTGGTTCCCCTCTTCGTGCTGACGGTGGGCGACGCGCGCGCTTCCGCGGGATGGCTGCTGCCCATCCTGCTGAGCAGCGATGTGTTCGCGGTGTTCTATTACCGCCGTCACGCCGCCGCGGGACGTCTGTTCGCGCTTGCGCCGTGGGTGGCCGTGGGTCTTGCGGCCGGCTCCTTCGTGCTGCGCTACGACGACAAGGTACTGCGTCCGCTGGTGGGTTTCATCATTCTTTCGATGCTGTGCGTCTACCTGATTCGTCAACGCCGCGTCGATCCTTTGCCAACGGACAGCTTGGTGGCCAGCGGCTTCTACGGAGCGTTCGCCGGCTTCGCAACCATGGTCGCCAACGCCGCCGGTCCGGTCATGAATGTGTACCTGCTCAGCAAGCGCCTGACCCGCGAAGAATTCGTCGCCACCGGCGCATGGTTTTTTTTCCTGGTCAATTTGAGCAAGATCCCCGTATACTTAAGTCACGGAATGATTACATCGCAGTCGCTGGCATTCGACGCCGCGATGATTCCCGCGAGTATCGGCGGAGCACTGGCCGGGCGCTGGTTGCTGCCCTTGATTCCGCAGAAAACCTTTGAGTTGGTGGTAGTCGTACTGGCGTTTGTTGCAACGGCTTTACTGTTTGTGCCGTATAATTAAATAGGAGCCCGCCCAACACTCCGTCACAAAGATCTGTCAAAATGTTTTTGTGGAGGAAACTACCTGTGTTACATAGAACCTCAGGTTTCGGTCTCTTGATGTTGGCGGTGCTGGTCTTATTCGCCGCGGCTCCGGCCAGCGCGCAGTTCACCGCAAGTCCGTCCCCAGTGACCTTTCCGAACGGCGGCTCTTTCGCCGATCAGTTCGTCACTCTCACTTCCCAACCTCAAGTCACGGCCACGCTCAGCATTACGTACAACAGCCCCCCCACGGGCACTTGGCTGACCGCAACCTTGCCATTCGGCAACAGCACACCAACTGCCATGCAGGTTCACGTTGACGCCACTGGATTGACTCCCGGCGCTACCTACACCGCCACCATCACAGTGAATGGGGGAGGACTTTCTCCGCTCGGCATTCCCGTCACCTTAACTGCGCCCCAAGTGGGATTCTATTCCACTCCGACCAGTCTTACGTTCAACTACCAAAGCACAAGCGGGACCACACTTCCGGCGGCACAGAACGCCACAATTATTAATACGGCCGGCGCGGTCGCCTTTACCGTTACATCGGTTGCGGGAACCCCGGCAGGCTCGAACCCCACGACGTGGTTCACCTTTGCTCCTACAACAGGCAATACCGGCGTAAGCGGAGTAATCACGGTAACACCCGCCGCCGCGCTTACTGCGTTTACCACGGGTGTATACACCGCCAAATTGCAGGTTGCCTCAACGGGGCTGACAACCATAGAAATCAACCTCACCCTGAACGTCAATCAGCCGATCGTAACTCCAACTCCCAGTTCTCTGAACTTTTCCTATACGATAGGTGCGACCACTCCCGCATCCCAAACGGTCACCATCACCTCCAATACGGCTATCAATAGTGTCTTCCCGTCTGTGTCCGGCACAGTCTCCTGGCTGACGGCCGGGACTACCACCACGCTCCCGGCAACCAGCCTCACCATCACGGTTGGTCTACAGAACCTGGGGAGTCTCACCGCGGCAACCTACACTGGAAACGTCATCCTATTCCTATCGACGGGTAGTCAGTTCAACATACCAATAACATTGGTTGTATCCGGAACCGGTGGCAGCGTCACAAATGCTGTTAGCCCCGGCGCGCTGGCATTTGTTGCGACCATTGGCGGAGCGGCCCCCGCCACACAGACGCTCACCCTCACGGGAACCAATGGGCAGGCATTTACCGCGGTCGCATCTTCCACCGGGAATTGGCTCACCCTGAATGCAGCCAGTGGTACCGTTACACCAACGGCCAACCTCACCGTGACCGCCACCATTACCGGATTAACAGCCGGATTCTATTCAGGCACCATTCAGATCTCCATTGGAGGAGGCGCAACTATAAACATTCCTGTCGGGCTGGCCTTGAATCCGGCGGGTGCTGTTTCGGTTACTCCAGTTACGCTGACCTTCAATTACACCGCCAACAGTTCGTCGCTTCCCCCCAACCAACAGGTGCTGATCACTTCCACCGTAGCCAACACGATGTTTATTATTCCGTCCACCGGTTGGCTGGGAGCCGTTTCGCCGCCCACTACGATCGCCGCAAACACGGCGACCGCCGTCAATATCGGCTTACAACAGAGCGGTTTGACTGGTCTGACTCCTGGCTCGTATATGGGCAATTTCAGGGTGTTTGTGCAAGGGCAATTGGACGTCTACGCGCCCGTCATTTTGAACATAACATCCGCCACGGGAGGCGGAACCACGTCTACGATCACCGTTGCGCCAAACCAACTCTTCTTTACCGCCACCGTTGGAGGCTCCAGTCCGCCTGCGCAGTTGCTTCTGGTAAACACCCCGGCGGGAGCCGCGGCGACATTCACGGCCACAGTCACGCCTGGTACGGGCGGCAACTGGACCGCCGTGGTCCCAACTACGGGAAATGCGCCCGGCATTATTGCGGTCAACGCCAACTCCTCCGGTTTGGCCGCCGGGACGTACACAAGCACAATCAGCGTTCTCGCCAGCGGAGCGACCACTGCCATTACTTTACCGGTGACGCTGATAGTGACGGCGGCGCCCGCGCTGCGATTGAGCATGAATAATGCCGTCTTCAATTACCAGGCTGGCGGGTCTCAGTCAACCATCCAGACCTTGGGGATTGACGCCTCCAGCACGGGCGCGGCGTTCTCGTACACAGTTGGCGTTCAGGCAACCAGCGGAGGAACATGGCTCTCCGCTTCCGGGCAAGCCGGGACAACGCCTTCCACCATCACAATTACCGCCAATGCCAACGGCCTTGCGGCTGGAACCTACACCGGCACGGTTACGTTCACTGCGACGGGTCAGATTGGGATTGCGGTACCAGTCACGCTGAACGTCAGCAGCGCTCCATTTCTACTCTCGTCGCCTTCCATACTCAGTTTTAGCGGCCAGACCGGGGGCGCGGCTCCCTCCGGTCAGACCCTGACCATTACGTCCACGGGCGCGCAGGCCCCGGTCACGGCGACCGCCTTAACCATGAACGGCACTTCGACTTGGTTGACAGTGAACGTTGCCACGGCCTCGACGCCCACTCAGTTCACCGTGACGGTGACGCAGCTTGGCCTGACGGACGGGACTTACTATGGCGCCATCCGCATCAACAGTGTACCCACGGGAAGCTTCTCCAACGGACCGATTATCATTCCGGTGGTGTTCGTGGTGGGACCCGTTGGGACGCTGGCCGCCGCGCCGGGCCCATTGAGCTTCCTGCAGTTTGTCGGCAGCGCGGCCCCTGGGCCACAAACGCTGAATATCACTAGTACCGGAGGGACGCTCTCCTATAGTCTGAGTGTTTCGTTGCTCACCGGAACAAACTGGTTGACCGTTTCACCCACAACCGGATCCACGCCGGGACAGACGCAGGTTAGCGTAAACGCGGCGAGCCTGACGCCGGGAACCTACACGGGCTCGGTGATTGTAACCGCGCAAGGGGCAACGAACTCGCCGCTGGTAATACCGGTTACCCTGATCGTCGCGGTGCCGCCCACCATAACGGCGGCGCCCACTACGCTGACCTTCTCGTCTATTACGAACAGCGCAACCACTGCCGGCACCGCGCCTTCGAATCAGACGATTGTAGTCACCTCAAGCGGGATCAACATTCCCATCACCGCCGCGGTGAACCTTCCCACGGGCCAAAGCTGGCTCACGGTGACGCCTGCCTCGACAACAACCCAGGCGACGCTTACCGTGGCGGTGAGTCTGACCAACCTTGCACCGGGAACCTACAACGGCAGCATCACTATCAACACCGGTCTCACGCCCATCACCATTCCGGTCACGCTGAACTACCAGTTGATCCTGCCGCCTGTAATCAACCAGATCCAAAACGCGGCCAGCGGTCTGCCCACGGCATTGGTTCCAGGCATGATTCTGGCATTGTACGGATCCAATTTAGGTCCGGCCACCATTGCCACCTACCGCTTGTCGGCGGATGGCCGAATGGACACCACACTTGCCAATGTCCGTGTGTTCTTCGACAACATTCCCGCGCCGGTTTACTTTGCCAGAGCCGACATTGTCAGTTGCTTCACTCCGTACGGAATTGCCGGGCGCACCTCCGTCAACATTGTGGTGGAAAACCAGGGAGTGCGCAGCAGTTCCATCAACGTACGCGTTCTGGACGCGTCGCCGGGAATATTTACTGCCAACTCCCAAGGCTTCGGGCAGGCTGCGATGAACAACGCGGACTACTCTATCAACGGGGCGGCGAACCCTGTTGCCAGAGGATCCTACGCCACGGCTTACATCACGGGTGAGGGGCAAACCAATCCCGGCGGCATCGATGGCCTGTTCTCGCCCCTTACGCCGCTGCGCATTCCGTTCTCACCGGTCAGCGTCAGAGTGGGCGGAAGACAGGCCGTTCTGATCTACGCCGGTTCGGTTCCGACGACGCCGAATGGATTCGCGCAGGTGACGTTCTTCATCCCGGATGATGCCCCGACAGGCCCCAACGTTCCCGTGGATATCACCGTCGGAGGCGTTCCGACGCAAGGTGGCGTAACCATGGCCATTCGGTAACTGTACTCTGTACTACTGCATCGCAGCCGCTTCGGAGAATACAAATACTTCCGGCAGAGGCGATCTGGAGATCGCCTCGCAGGTCTGGAGACCTGCCCCACAACCAAAGAAAATCTTTGAGCCTGGGAAGATTTCAGAGTCTTAGTTCGCGGCGCCGACCAAGCCGCGGTTTTCGCGCTTTACGCGGAGCCCTTCCAGGTATTCCGATAACTTCATCGGACTGGGAGCGCCCTTTTCCATGTGCCGCTGCACGGAGCGCATGTAACGACGCAGGGTCTCGCGCTTGTTTCCATCGCGCAGGTTGCACACTTCAATGTCAATGAGAAGCTCCACTTCCCAGGGACGGAATGTGTTCCGATTCAATGTGCCCTTCAACAATTCGTTGATGAGCTTGTTGAATTGGTTCAGAACCAGTTCGGAGTCTTCGTGCGTCTCGACCATCACTTTACTCATCGGCGAACTGCGCGAAAAACTTAATAGCCTCCCTTACCTTTCATAGACGATCCGCCCACCGCAGACCGTCATCTCCACCTTTACACCCCCTATCCGTTCCGCGGGAATGCTCAAAATGTCTTCCGAAAGTACTGCAAAATCAGCCACTTTCCCGCTTTCCACGGACCCCTTCCGGCCCTCCTCCCCGCTTGCATAGGCCGACCCCATCGTATAGGCCCGTATCGCCTCAGCTACCGTAATCCGTTGCTCCGGAACCCATCCGCCCGGCCGCTTGCCGTCCAAAGTCCGCCGCGTGACCGCCCCATATATCCCCATCAGCGGTTCCATGGGCGCGACAAACCAATCCGACCCGAAAGCGAGCGTCACTCCCGCATCCAACAGCGACCGGAAGGCGTAGGTGCCCTTTGCCCTCTCGGTTCCAATTCTCTTATCGGCCCAACGTCCGTCGTCAATAGCGTGATAGGGCTGCATCGACGCTACGACTCCATTTTTGGCAAACCTCAAAATATCTTCCGCGCGCAAGTGCTGCGCGTGTTCTATGCGGAAGCGCCGGTCGCGTGGACCATTCTTGCGCATCGCCTCCTCGAAAATCGTGAGCACCTCGTGATTCGCCCGGTCCCCAATGGCGTGAATGGCGAGTTGCAACCCGGCCCCGTCCGCCGCCAACATATCCTGCCGCAGCTTCCCGCTCAGGAACTCCGCACTCGGGAGCCCTTTGTTTTCGGGAGCATCGGAGTAGCCCGCGAAAAACCACGCCGTAGTCGATCCCAACGATCCATCGTAGAATGCCTTCAACCCGCCAATGCGAAGCATCTCTCCGCCGAATCCGGCGCGCAATCCCACCGCCGCCAGACGCGCCCAGTTGCTGAGCGGCTGCATGGCGTTCACGCGCACCGTCAACTCGTTTTTCGCCAAGAGCGACTGGTACGCTCTCAGAACTTCGGGGCCGGCGGAAACATCCTGCACGCTGGTCACCCCGTTTTCGGCGGCGTACTTCATGGCGGCCCGCAAAGCCGACTCGATTTCCACCTGCGATGGCGCGGGACGAACGCGAAAGACAGCGGACATCGCCGAATCCTTAAGAACTCCCGAGGGCTCTCCCTTCGCGTCTCTGACAATCGTCCCGCCCGGCGGATCCTTCGACTCCCTGGTGATGCCGGCCATTTTCAGCGCCACCGAATTCGCCAGCGCCATGTGCCCGTCCAGGCGGCTGACGAACACCGGATTCTGCGGCGTCACATCGTCAATCAGCTGCCGCACAGGCAGCCGCGCGGGCGAAGAATTCTCGTGATCCCAATTGCCTCCGGTGATCCATGCGCCTTTGGGCAGCTTGCGCGCGAACGCCGCAATGCGGTCGCGAAACTCCTTCTCACTCCTGGCGTCGCGCAACTGCACGCCCGACAGCTCTTCGCCGCCCGTGAAAAAATGCACGTGCGAATCGTTGAAGCCCGGCAACAGCAGCCGTCCTTTCAAATCGATCGCGCGGGTGCCGGCGCCGGCCAGCGCATCGATTTCCCCGTTGCTTCCTACCGCCACTATCAGACCGTTCCTGCAGGCCACCGCTTGCGCCGGCGGCTGCTTGTCATTCACCGTCCAGATCTTCCCGTTGCGCAGGATCAAATCCGCCATCGGTTCACCTTGTGCTTTCATTGCCGGGAACACCCCCAGAACCAGTGCAAGTTTTGCTAGCATCAACCCATTATGAAGTGCGCCCGCTACCTTCCGCTCTTGCTTCTTTCGTCCGCGATCAGTGCCCATTCGCAGACGGTGCCGTTTCAGGATTTGCGCTACCGCATGATTGGCCCCTTTCGCGGCGGACGCGTTACCGCGGTTAGCGGCGTTCCCTCGCAGCCCAACGTCTACTACTTCGGCGCAACGGGCGGCGGCGTGTTCAAATCCGCCGACGGCGGCCGCCGTTGGGAGCCGGTTTCCGACGGCCAGTTTGGCACGGGCTCGGTAGGCGCGATCGGAGTGGCGGAATCGGATCCAAACGTGGTCTACGCGGGCATGGGGGAATCTCCCATTCGCGGCAACGTCTCGCATGGCGACGGCATGTACAAATCGACGGACGCCGGCAAGACATGGAAGCGAATCGGGCTGGAAGACACGCGCCACATTGCCCGTGTGCGCGTGCATCCCAAAGATCCCGATCTCGTTTACGTCGCCGCGCTCGGACATACCTTCGGACCCAATGAGCAGCGCGGAGTCTACCGCTCCAAAGACGGTGGAAAATCGTGGCAGAAGGTTCTCGACCGCGGGAACAAGGCGGGCGCGATCGATCTTATTCTGGACCCCTCGAATTCCCGCATCGTCTACGCCGGATTCTGGGAGGTGTACCGCAAGCCGTGGACGCTGGAAAGCGGAGGGCCGGGTAGCGGGCTCTTCAAATCCACCGACGGCGGCGACACCTGGACGGAGTTGACGCGCAAACCTGGCCTTCCCAAAGGCCTTGTCGGGAAAGTAGGGATCACCGTTTCTCCCGCCAATCCCGAACGGCTGTGGGCCATCATCGAAGCCGACGACGGCGGCGTGTTCCGCTCCGACAACGGCGGCAATACGTGGACGCTGACGAATTCCGACCGGCGTCTGCGGCAGCGCGCCTGGTACTATTCGCGTCTCTACGCCGATCCCGTCAATGCCGACTCGGTCTATGTGCTCAATACCGGCTTCTACCGTTCTCGCGACGCGGGCCGCACCTTCACCGCCATCCCCACGCCGCATGGCGACAATCACGATTTGTGGATCGCCCCCAACGATCCCAACCGTATGATCGAGAGCAATGACGGCGGCGCGAATGTCAGCTTCGACGGCGGCCGATCCTGGACCGATCAGCGCCAGCCCACCGCGCAGTTTTATCGCGTCTTCGTCGATAACGATTTTCCGTACAACGTCTACGGCGCGCAGCAGGACAACAGCACCGTGCGCATCGCTTCGCGCAGTAACGGTTTTTCCATTACGGAGCGCGAATGGTGGCCGGTCGGTGGCGGCGAGAGCGGCTGGATTGCCCCGCATCCGAAAAATTCCAACATTGTATTTGCCGGTTCCTATGGCGGAATGCTCACGCGCTACGACCACCGCACGGGTCAGAGCCGCAATGTGAACGCGTGGCCCGATAATCCCATGGGCTGGGCGCCCGCCGACATCCGTCATCGCTTCCAGTGGAATTTCCCGATTCTGTTTTCCCTGCACGAGCCGTTGGAAATGTATGCCGCTTCGCAAGTGCTTTTCCGCTCGGCGAATGACGGACAAAGTTGGGAAGTGATCAGCCCCGATTTGACGCGCAACGATAAATCGAAGCAGATCTCTTCCGGTGGTCCCATCACCAAAGACAACACCAGCGTGGAGTATTACTGCACCATTTTCACCGTCGCCGAATCGCCTCTGCGCAAAGGCGTTCTGTGGACAGGCTCCGATGATGGCTTGGTCCAATTCACGCAGAACGGAGGAAAAAACTGGTCGAATGTAACTCCCAAGGACATTCCCGAATGGATTCAGATCAACTCCATCGACGCATCGCCGCACGATGCCAACACGGCCTACGTCGCCGCAACCATGTACAAGTGGGACGATTTCCGCCCCTACCTCTATAAGACCGCGGATGCCGGCAAGACGTGGAAGAAGATCACCAATGGCATTCCCGATGGCGCATTCACGCGTGTGATTCGCGAAGATCCGGCGCGCCGCGGTCTGCTCTACGCCGGTACGGAGACCGGCATGTATGTCTCGTTTGACGACGGCGGGAATTGGAACCCGTTGCAGCTGAACATGCCCGTGGTTCCCATCACGGACCTCGCCGTGCAGAAACGCGAGGGCGATCTGGTGGTGGCCACGCAGGGCCGTTCTTTCTACATCCTGGATGACCTCAACGTGCTGCACCAAATCAAGGACGGCATCGCCAAAGGTGATCAATACTTGTTCGCGCCGGAGCCTGCCTATCGCACTTCGGGCGGAGGACGCGGCGGTGGCGGTGGCGGCGGCAGGGGCGGCGGTGGAACGGATGGGCAGAATCCGCCGAACGGCGCGGTTCTATGGTTTTATTTGAAGTCCGCTCCCAAGGGCGAAGTAACCCTTGATTTTCTCGACGCCGCGGGCAAGTCCGTACGCAAATATTCCAGCCGCGAGCAACGCCGTCAGGCCCCTGCCGCCGGTGGGGAAGACGAAGAAGGATTTTCGTTTGGTGCGGCGGCAAGACTCGACGTCAAGGCGGGCATGAACCGCTTCGTGTGGGATCTGCGCCACACCGACGCGGCCACATTCCCGGGCATGATTCTGTGGGCGGGCCAGACGCGCGGGCCCAAAGCGATCCCCGGCAACTATCGAGTGCGCATGACGGTGGACGGAACTACGTTGGAACAGCCGCTGGAAATCCGCAAGGACCCGCGCCTCACCGAAGTCACGCAGCAGGATTTGTCGCGGCAGCTTTCCATCAGCCTGCAGGTTCGCGACAAGCTTTCCGAAACAAACGATGCCATCGTTCGCATTCGCGACGTGCGCAGGCAGATCGACGACATGTCGGCCCGCCTGGATGCCAAAGACCCAGCTCTGAAATCGGTCATCGATGCCGGTAAGGAACTGTCCAAAAAGATCACCGCCGTGGAGCAGGCGCTCTATCAAACGAAGAATCAGAGCAGCCAGGATCCGCTGAACTATCCTATCCGTCTCAATAACAGGCTGGCCGCTCTGAACGGCGTCATTCAGAGCGCCGATGCCGCGCCCACGGATCAATCCAATCGCCTCTACGAAGAGCTTGCCACGGAGATTAACGGGCATTTGCAAACCCTGCGGGTTGCCTTGGACAAAGATCTGGCGGCCTTCCAGAAACTCGCCCGGGATAAGAATGTTCCGCCCGTCATTGTAAAGGCCAAGCCATGAAAACCGTACTCCTTTTCTTGTTCGCGCTCGCGCTGACGGCGGCGCAGCCGTTCCACAAATCCGAGGCCATCTTCCCCCTCGATGCCGAGCATAACCACGCCTCGGCAATTGTCGAATTGCCGAACGGCGATCTCTTCGTCTGCTGGTATCGCGGCGCGGGGGAGCGCACGGCGGACAACGTGCGCATCATGGCGGCGCGCAAGAAGAAGGGCGCGGCGGGGTGGTCGAAACCGTTCGTGCTCGCCGACACTCCGGAATTCCCCGACACAAACCCCACCATGTTCGTCGATAGCAAAAACCGGCTGTGGTTGTTCTGGCAGGTGATCATGGCCAACGAGTGGCATACCGCCATCACTCGCTACCGCATCACGTCGGATTGGAAGACCGACGATTTTCCGCGCTGGGAGGTAAGCGATCCGTTGCTGGTCATCCCGCGCAATTTCGCGCCGAAGGTGAAAGCCGCGCTGGAGCCCTTCACGAAAGCCGAGGGCCGCACAGGCGAATGGGCCAGGCGCAGCATCGAGAAAGCGCAAGACAAATATTTCGCCCGCATGGGATGGATGACGCGCGCGCATCCCGTGGAACTGCCTTCGGGCCGCATTCTGGTGCCGCTCTATTCCGATGGCTACTCTTTCAGCTTGATTGCCATCACGGACGATTACGGCAAGACGTGGTCCACCAGCGAACCGCTGGTGGCGGGTGGAAATATTCAACCTTCCATTGCGCGGCGCAAGGACGGCACGTTGGTCGCCTACATGCGCGATAACGGCGGGCCTCCGAAACGGTTGCATGTCAGCGAGTCGAAGGATAACGGGGTTACCTGGTCGCCGGTGATGGATAGCGACATTCCCAATCCCGGCAGCGGCTCCGAGGTGATCGTTCTCAAGGACGGCACGTGGGCGCTGGTCAATAACAACCTGGAACGCGGGCGTCACTCCCTGCCCATCTGGTTGTCCGACGATGAGGGCCGCACCTGGAAATGGAAACGGCAGTTGGAATTGGATAATCGCGGCGAAGGCGCGGGGTCATTTCATTACCCGTCCATCATCCAAACGAAAGACGGCATGATCCACGTCAGCTATTCGCTCTTTCTGAATCATATTAAAAACGGCGAGCCCAGAAAGACCATTCAGCACGCCTGGTTCAACCTGGAGTGGGCCAAAGAGAAAAATTAACCGTTCATCGACGCCAGAAATTCCAGGTTGCTCCGCGTCTTGCCCAGCTTGTCGATGAGTAGTTCCATCGACTCAGTGGGTGAGAGCGGATTCAACACGCGGCGCAAAACGAACGTGCGGTTCAATTCTTCGCGCGGAATGAGCAGTTCTTCTTTGCGCGTGCCGCTCTTGATGATGTCGAGCGCCGGGAACACGCGCTTATCCACTAACTTCCGGTCGAGGTGGATTTCCATGTTGCCCGTGCCTTTGAATTCTTCGAAGATCACGTCATCCATGCGGCTGCCGGTATCGATGAGGGCCGTAGCCACAATGGTCATGGAGCCGCCCTCTTCAATGTTGCGCGCCGCGCCGAAGAAACGCTTCGGGCGCTGCAGAGCGTTGGAATCGACGCCACCCGACAGCACCTTGCCCGACGGCGGAACCACCGTGTTGTAAGCGCGCGCGAGCCGGGTGATGGAATCGAGCAGAATCACAACATCGCGCCGGTGCTCCACCAGCCGCTTCGCTTTTTCGATCACCATTTCGGCAACCTGTACGTGGCGCGCGGCGGGCTCGTCAAATGTTGAGCTGATCACTTCGCCGCGCACGGAACGCTGCATGTCCGTGACTTCTTCCGGACGCTCATCAATGAGAAGCACGATGAGCACTACTTCCGGATGATTCGTCGTGATGGAGTTCGCAATGCTCTGCAGCAGCATCGTCTTGCCGGTGCGCGGCGGAGCGACGATCAAACCACGCTGGCCTTTGCCGATGGGGATCAGCAGATCCATCACGCGGCCCGAGAAATTATCCCGCGCCGTTTCCAGTTTCAATCGCGAATGGGGATACAGCGGCGTCAGGTTGTCGAAGAAAATCTTGTTGCGCGACTCCTCCGGCGGTTCAAAGTTGATGGCGTCCACTTTGATCAACGCAAAGTAACGCTCGCCTTCTTTGGGGGGCCGGATCTGGCCGGAGATGGTGTCGCCGGTGCGCAGATCGAAACGGCGGATCTGCGATGGAGAAACGTAGACATCGTCAGGACCGGGAAGATAGTTGTACTCGGGAGCGCGCAGGAAGCCAAAACCGTCCGGCAGACATTCCAGCACGCCTTGCGAAAAAATCAGTCCGCTCTTCTCCGCCTGCGTCTGGAGGATCTTGAAGATCAATTCCTGTTTGCGAATCCCCGCCGCGCCGGTCACTCCCAGATCCTTGGCAGTCTGGTTGAGCCGCTGGATGGACATGTCTTTCAGCTCGACAAGATCCAGCGTGGGCGCGCCATTTTTCTGAGGACGTTCGGTCCGTTCTCCGCGGTAAGGCTGTCCAAACCCCTGCTGCTGTGGTTGTGGCTGCGGTTCCGGCTTTGGCGCTTCAGTGGGCTTGGCGGCTTCCACTATCGGCGCTTCCGGCTGCGGGGCTTCCGCGACAGGAGGAGGAGCTTCCGCGGGCACGGCCTCGGCCTTGGGAATCTCCACCTTAGGCTCAGCCTTCGCTTCCGCCTTCTCCGCCTTTTCAGCCTTGGCGGAATCGGCAGCGGCCCTCTTGCGAGCCGGCGTTCCATCCGCCTTCGCGGCAGCCTTCTCCGCCTTCTCTATCTTTTCCTCAGCCGGCTTTTCGGCCGGCGCAGGTTTTTCAACAGCCTGAGTCTCTACGACTGGGGTTGCGTCTTGGTCTTCAGTATTGTTTGCCAAATTTCCCTCACTCCCTGGCCGGTCACGGCCGAGAAGGTTAGCGGCGGATGCTTCAAGTCTGCCTTGCGCAGCGCCGACATCAATTGAAATCGTTCCCGTTGTGTTTTGAGCTTGTCAAATTTCGTGGCGACCACTATGTAGCGCCGCCCCCAGTTTTCCAGCCATTCCTGAAGCGCGTAGTCCATCTCCATCCACCCGCGTCGCGCATCGATCAGCAAAATGCATAGTTGTAGTGTTTCGCGATGGGTGAGGTAGCTTTCGATCAGATGTTTCCATCCCTGCACCTGGACTAGGGGAGCCTTTGCGTATCCGTACCCGGGAAGATCGACAAAATAATGCCGCTCCTCCACACGGTAGAACTGGATTGCCTGGGTACATCCGGGAGTAGCGCTTGTCCGCGCCAACCCCTTCCGATCCAACAGGCTGTTGATTAAACTCGACTTACCAACATTGCTGCGCCCGAGAAACGCCGTTTCCGGCAGCCCGTCGGCAGGAAACAACTCGGGGGTTGCTGCCCCTATTATAAACTCAGCGGCCATCATCTGGGGACGGGCCCGCCTTTTCTCATGTTCTAGTGTGTAACGTCTTCTGCCGGAAGCGGTGTGCGATCCGCCGTCAGCGCCGGCATCGGCAGCGGTTGAATTTCCCGCTCCAAGGCCAGCTTCAACACCTCGTCCATGCTCTCGACGAAGTGCAGCGTCATCTCCTTGCGGATATACTCCGGAATGTCCGGTAGATCCTTTTCGTTATCCTTCGGCAGCACCAGGATGCGAATTCCGTGCCGATGCGCCGCCAGGACTTTCTCTTTTAGTCCGCCGATGGCAAGGACGCGTCCGCGAACCGTAATCTCGCCCGTCATCGCCAGATCGCCGCGCACGGGGATGGCCGTGAGAGCGCTTGTGATACTGGTGGCGATGGTGATTCCCGCCGACGGTCCGTCCTTCGGGATCGCGCCCTCCGGTACGTGCAGGTGGATATCCACGTGGCGGTAGAAATCGCGGTTCAGGCCAAGGATCATCGCACGGGAGCGAATGTAGCTCATCGCCGCTTGCGCCGACTCCTGCATCACATCGCCGAGCTTGCCAGTAGTCGTCAGCTTGCCGCGCCCTTCCATGATGGCGGCTTCCGTTGTCAGAATCTGGCCGCCCACTTCCGTCCATGCCAAGACAACCGTAGCGCCTAGCGCATTCTTCTTCTCGGCCTCCAGGTCCCGGAACTTCTGCGGACCCAGCAGTTCGTTGACCAGCGCCGGCTTTACAACAACTTTGTCCAGCTTCTGCTTGGCGACGTTCGCTGTCACCAGCTTGCGGGCAATCTTGCGGCAGACATTGCCCACTTCGCGTTCCAGGTTCCGCACCCCCGCTTCGCGCGTGTAGTGCTGCACCAGCTCCTGCAGCGATGCATCCTGAAATTCGATATTCGCATCACCCACTCCGGTCTGCTTTTTCTGCTTCGGAACCAGGAATCGCTTGGCGATTTCCATTTTCTCCAGTTCCGTGTAGCCGGAGAGACGGATTACTTCCATGCGGTCCTGCAAGGCCGGAGGGATGGTGTGCAGCACGTTCGCCGTGGCGATGAAAAACACCTGGCTGAGGTCGTATTCGACGTCCAGATAGTGATCCATGAACATGTAGTTCTGTTCCGGATCCAGCACTTCCAGCAGCGCCGCCGACGGGTCGCCGCGGAAATCGGTGGACATCTTGTCTACTTCGTCCAGCATGAAGACGGGATTCCGCGTTCCGGCCTTCTTCATCATCTGCAGAACCTGTCCCGGCAGTGCGCCAATGTAGGTCCGGCGGTGACCGCGAACTTCGGCTTCGTCACGCACCCCGCCCAAAGATAGGCGTACAAACTTGCGTCCGGTTGCTTTCGCAATCGACATGCCGAGCGATGTTTTGCCTACGCCGGGAGGCCCAACGAAACAGAGAATGGATCCCTTCGGGTCTTTCACCAATTGCCGTACGGCGAGGAACTCAAGAATGCGTTCCTTAATCTTTTCCAGTCCGTAATGATCGCTCTCCAGGACGTTCTGCGCGTGCTTCAGGTCGCGAATCTCTTTCGTCTTTTTCTTCCACGGCACCGCCAGCATCCAATCCAGATAGTTGCGCGATACGGTGGATTCCGCCGACATCGGCGGCATGTTTTCCAGACGCTTCAACTCCGCAATCGATTTCTCGAGAGCGTCCTTGCTCATGCCCGCTGCGTCGATCTTTTTCTTGAGCTCGTCGAACTCGCTCTTCTCGCCTCGCCCCAGCTCTTTTTGGATCGCCTTGATCTTCTCGTTGAGGTAGTACTCTTTTTGGGCCTTCTCCATTTGGCGCTTCACGCGGCCTTGAATGGTGCGGTCCATGTTGAGCTTCTCAATCTCGATGTCCAGCATCTCCGCCACGCGCGTCAGCCGGTCCACCGGATCGAATACTTCCAGCAACTCCTGTTTTTCTTCAATGTTCAACTGCAGATTCGCGCCTACGGTATCGGCCAATTTGCCGGGCTCGTCCACGCGAATGGCGGCGACCAAAGTTTCGTAGTTGAGATTCTGGCTCAGCTTGGCATACTGCTCAAACAGCGACGTTACGCGGCTGATGAGAGCGTCCAATTGCGCTCCGGTTTCCACTTTGTAGTGAACCGACTTCACAACGGCGCGGAAGAAGCCTTCCTCCTCGCTGACGGATACAACCTTGGCGCGGTCCACGCCTTCCACCAGCACCTTAATATTGCCGTCCTGCAATTTGAGGCTTTGAATGATGTTGGCGATGGTGCCGACGGAATAGATTTCATCCGGACGCGGCTCATCCACCGACGCGTCGTGTTGCGTCGCCAGAAAGATCTTCTTATCGCCGGAGAGCGCCTCTTCCAGCGCGCGTATGCTCGATTCCCTGCCCACCACGAACGGCGTCATCATGTACGGGAAGATCACTACTTCCCGGATGGGCATCATGGGCAGACGTTTCGTGTCAGCCTTTTCCTTAGAGGTCAGCATGAATTGAGAAATTTCGACTTTCCGCGGTCCGCAGGCAATACCGGATCCGCCGCCGCAAGCGGCATATTGTTGACGGGTCTTAGCCCGCTTTCTCCAGCAACGCCAGATTGATGTTCTTCGTCAGCACCATCTCCTTGGTGACCAAAAACTCGCGAACCTTTTTGTAGGTTGGGATGTAGTACATCAGATCGAGCATGAGTTCTTCCAGAATCATGCGCAGGCCGCGAGCCCCTACTTTGCGCTCCAGTGCCATCGTAGCTATGGCATCCAAAGCATCCTCGGTGAACTTGAGTTTGACGTTTTCGTACTCGAACAGTCTTTGATACTGCTTGGTCACCGCGTTCTTCGGCTTCGTAAGGATTTGCATCAGCGCGTCCTTACTCAAATCTTCCATCACACCCACCACCGGCAGACGTCCGATGAATTCCGGAATGAATCCGAAGCGGATCAGATCCACGGGTTGAATCTGCTCCAAAAGATTAATGTCGCGCCGGCTGGCGGTGGAAGTGGCAACCTTGCGTTCACTCTCTTCCCCACCATTCTTAAACCCGATGGAACGGCGTCCGACGCGTCGCGAGATGATCTTTTCCAGGCCGACAAACGCCCCGCCGCAGATAAACAGGATGTTGCTCGTGTCCACCGGAGTGAATTCCTGATGCGGATGTTTGCGCCCGCCCTGTGGCGGCACATTGGCCACGGTTCCTTCCAAAATCTTCAATAGCGCCTGCTGCACGCCTTCCCCGGATACGTCACGGGTGATCGACGGATTCTCGTCCTTGCGGCCGATCTTGTCGATTTCGTCGATGTAGATGATTCCCTGCTGGCAGCGCTGCACGTCCCAATCGGCGTTCTGCAGCAGCCGCAGAATAATGTTCTCCACATCCTCGCCAACGTAGCCGGCTTCCGTAAGTGTGGTCGCATCGACAATGGCAAACGGCACGTCCAGAATGCGCGCCAATGTTTGCGCCAACAGTGTTTTTCCCGTCCCCGTGGGGCCAATCAGCACGATATTCGACTTCGCCAGTTCCACTTCCGTGGAACGCTGCTTGTTCATGTGAACGCGCTTGTAGTGGTTGTAAACCGCCACGGCGAGCTTTTTCTTCGTAGAGTCCTGGCCGATCACGTATTGGTCCAGATACTCTTTCAATTCCAAAGGTTTCGGAAGCTTATGCGGCGTCCCGTAAGAATGCTCCTGCCGGTCATCTTCCAGGATGGAGTTGCATACGGCGATGCATTCGTCACAGATGTAAGCCCGAGGATAATCGCTAGGGGAGGAGATGAGCTTGCCAACAACGTCCTGGCTCTTATGGCAAAAAGAGCAGCGGAGCGTTTCATCAGAACTGGATCGTTTTATGGCTATGGGATTTAAGGAAAGTGTCGCTCGGCTAGGGCAGAGTGCTCCCAGCCTTCGAATGACATGTGCGCACTTGTCGATCTTGTCTGATCATTGCAAGGAGCTCCAAGGCAAGCCGTTCTTTGAGCCGGTTTCGGTGTTCGTCATCAACAAGGGTGAACCTGAACTCCTCTACGCTTCGGCACAACTTCTGACGTCTTGGACGCAGCACATCTTCGCGTCCACCCTCTGCCGGATGCGCTCTCTTGAGGGGCCCATTGGCGAGCATTTGCTGGCCGGCAGCACCCTTGCCGCACTGATACTACTGCGAAGCCACTTTGAAGCTGCGTCCATGGCCGCTTATTGTCTCGAACAGTTGACGGATGCCTCGCGGCAAAAACAGCTCTCGTTGCTGAGCAAGTTGATTCCCAAGACGCTTTTCGGGACTTCGTTGAAGAAACATCGGGAAAAGGAGTCTGTGGCCGATCTTCTGACGCTATGCGAGGGCGACACGATTCGAATCTGCAGTGCGGTCGCGTCGCTTGACAAATTCTACTTTCAAGAGGCAGCCGAGGGCAGGCTAGCGGTCGTCTACTCGATACTATGTGAATTTGCTCATCCGAATCATCGGGGCGTACTCGATTTCATGCAATCCGTCCGATGCGACGATGGCTGGCTCATCTCTTACATGAATGAAGAGCCCCCAAATCCCAAGATGCGGGCCCACGCACTTGAGACGCTTCTTGTGTCCATGCGCTGCGGCTACGCTGCGGTCGAGATGCTCCGGTCCTGGCGATTCTCACAGCGCGGCGAAGAGGTTGATTGGCATGGTCCTTCGGAAAGCGACGCGGAACACGTGTGGGTACGCTTCATGCAACGCGAAGCAGACAGCGGAATTCAATAAGACCATTCGTTGCGAATCCCTTGCGGAATGTATAGGCGCACTTTGTGATGGGGAGCAATTTCGAATGGCAGTCAGGTGTCGATTTCGTCGCCGGAGCGGGGCGGTTCGCCGCCGGAACGGGACAGGAATGCCAGTGCCTGGTCGAGATTACCGCGGCCTCGCCGGGCCGCGAAATAGGATTCCGCCGTTTGGATCGAAGCCAGTTTCTCCGCTGCTGCCATTACCAGAAACTGGTTCATGCTGGTTCCCTCTGCCTCTGCCATGCGCTCGACCGCCGCCTTCAACGAGTTCGGTAACCGCAAAGAAAACGTCGATACTCTTGGTGTCATTTTCTGATCTCCCGTAATGCTTCCGCAGGCTTCCACAGCTTGATTCCGAATCGCCCAATCGCCCTCTTGAAGTGTGCAATGTTAAACGTGACGATCGCATCTGCCCGTCCGTTAACCGCCGCCTCCAAGACCATCTCGTCCCCTGCATCCGTCAACTGCGGTCGCCATTGGTAGTGGACCTCGACGGGAACGACAACGTCAAAAATCACGTCGAGCAGGTTTCGTACTTCCCGCTCATTTGCATTCGCGGCCAAGCGGTGTTCCGCCAACATGCAAATCACCTCGTACTCAAGCGCCATTGCAACGCTAAGCAGCCAGGACGCCTTGCGTTCGAGCAATAGTGCCAATAGTGCTGACGAAGCTCCAGTTGGACTTCGCATGGCCGCTACCACAACGGCGGTATCGACCACCAACCTCATTTGCCCATAGTATCACATCGCCAGTGATGTCATCGCGCAGGCTACGGCGGATATCAGGTTCCTG
>JACPVQ010000084.1 GCA_016191645.1 Candidatus Solibacter usitatus | reverse complement strand
CGCACTCCCGTAAAAGAACCTGGCCCGGAGGCGGCGGCAAAACAATCGATGGACGAAATCTCCCACGAATGGCGGCGCAGCAGAATTCCCACCTGATCGAACAGAATGTGCCCGAATCCTTCCGTGGAATGGAGCGGCATCTCTTCCATCACCGTTTCCCCTTGCAATATGGCGATGCTTCCATATTCGCCCGTGGTGTCGATGGCGAGCACGCGCGGCGTCATTGCTTGAGCCGGAATACTTTGTCGATGGAGTAGAGTTTGCCCACGCCGTTGAGCGCATATACGCGGATGTTGAACACCGCGGGATAGAGTTTCGCGAGATTCGCCGGAATAGCGAGAGTTCCTTCCGGCCCGCCGCCAAGGACGCGATACCCTTGACCTTCGGTGGGAACCTCGCCGGTCCACAAATACATCATCTGGCGGGTGGCGCGCGTATCGCGCTTCACGCGTGCCTGGAATTTCGCGGCATGCGAAATCGACAGTTCGTCCTGCGCGGGCGCAATGATTTCAAACGGCACCTTGATAGGAGTCTGTTCCACTTCCTGCATCAGGTTCGGGCGCGATTCGAATTTGTAGGAACGCAGCATGCCTTCCTTGCGGCCCTCGCGGGACAGGTGCAACACCCAATCCTGATTCTTGTTCGGCGGCTCGCCGACAAACTTGTCGCCCTTGAACTCTTTTTTCTCTTTCGTCAATTCGCCGCTGATGGGGTTGAACCAGAACACATCGTAGCCGTGCTTTTCGACGATGATCTCCACTTGCTGCGGCTTTTCGATGTAGACGATGTATTCCGTATCGGGGAGTGCGACGGCGCGGCCCCCGTCCACCTCGAAGTACGGCTCCAGTTCCCAATAGCGGGTGCGGGAGAAGAATTCGTACCACGATGTCATCGCTTTCGCCGAAGCCGATTGCAGAGAGCCGCCATCCAGCGCGGCAACCGGATACTCGCCGTTCATCGATGCGTTCCACAGCCGCTTGCGGAAGGCTTCCGCTCCCGCGGCCGTTTCCGAAGCAAAGCCCGCGTTCACAAACGGCGCGGGGAAGATCTGGTGCTCAATGGCTCCAACGCTGTCGTCGGCGGATTGATGCATCACAAAATTCATCCATCCGTCGGAAAGCGCCGCGGCACTCGAAGCGCGCGTTCCCGTGGAGCGTGGATGCTGATAGGGGTCGATCTTTTTGACGAGCGTCCCCATCTCTCTCAGCAGCGCGCGGCCGTCCGGCGAGGATTCGTATTCGCCCAGCATCTGCCATGTCATGTGCATCGCGGCGTAACGCGAAACGGCGTAGCGCACAAACCTCTCGCGCTGCTGCCACGTCTGGAACAATCCCATGAGTTGCACGCCGTTCGCGGCGAGAATCAGATCGACGAACATCCCCTTGCCGTTGAGCGCGAGAATGCGCTGATCCAACCGTTGGAAAAATTCCGCCTTCGGACGGTCCGACCCCTCGAAGAGTTGCGTCTCATCGCCGGGCTTGCCCAGCAGCGATGAGCGCAGATGCGTAAACTTCTGCTTCCCGCGCGCCTCGGCGTAAGCGTGGAATGCCGGCTGTTCCACGAAGCCCATGTCGAGGAATGTATCGCCCATCCACAGATGCGCCTTGCGCGATTCGCTTGCCATCCATGCATGAACATTGGCCGGCAACAGGAATCCGGCGTCCTGCGATGCAGTGGCTTGCACTTGCCCCATCTTTCCCGCGAATCGTTCCAGATTTCCCGTAACGCGAAAGTCCCAGTTGCCTGTCTCAATGGGTGAGAAACGGATCACCATCTTGCGTCCGCCATCCCAAAAGCCTTGCGCCAACAAGGTCCGCGCGCGCGGACTGCGGAATTCAGCGCGCAAATCCACGCTGAGATACGGGTTTGGATGAGCGGCCGCTTCCTGATCGTTCAACTCAAAAACAATGTCGCAGGGCGAATAGGTTGGCGTTGGCGGACAGACCTGTTGTGCCGCCAACAGCCCCGCGGCGGCCAGCCATGCCGCCATCACAGACAACCTCATCCCTTTAGGTTACCGCGCATGCCCGTAAACGGATGCGCCAACTGTCCGAGAAATCCTTCGGGCACTTTCGGACCGCCGGCAATTCCGTACGAATCCGGCCAGCGCTCCGGCAGATAGTAGGAGCCGAAGATCCAATCGAGCGCTGGCAAATGCACGGCGAAGTTCTTGTCCACCGCTTCAGGCGCTGCGCTGTGATGCCAGTGATGAAATGCGGGAGTGGCAAGGAGAGGCCGCAGCCAAGGAAACTCCCAGCGCACATTAGCGTGGATGAATGTAGCTTGAATCACGACCCACGCGACGTAGGTGAACATCGCCGATTCGGAAAAACCCAGAACGTAGATGGGGACGTAGCTGATGGCGCGCGTGACTACGGCATCCACCAGGTGCAGGCGCGAACCGGCCAGCCAGTCCATCACATCGGCGGAATGATGAATCGCGTGAAAACGCCACAACGCGGGAATCACATGGAACAGGCGATGTACCCAATACTGCGTGAAATCGGAAACGACCAGAATGAGAATAAACTGAATCGCGAACGGCAGACTCCCGGCAAATTGCGTCACGCTCGCATTGCGCGCCCAATCGAAAAAGATCATCGCCGGTTTCATGGTGAGAAGAGTTGTCCCCTGCACGATGAGCGCGGAGACGGCGAAGTAGATGAGATCGACGCGCCATTGACGGCGGAAGACCGACTGCTGAGATCGAAGCGGAAACAATCGTTCCAGCGGTACGAACACCACCGAATATCCGATCACGTTGAGCAACAGCCAATCGAGTCCGAGAAATGGACCCGTGCGGAGTTCTCCGTCGACGGAAACGCCGGAGCCTCCTAACAGCCATGCGGCCAGCGTCAGCCCCATGCCGGTCAGCCCGAGCGCTTTGTTATATCGAAGGCAGACGCTGATTGCGCCCAATAGAAACGCCCCCGCCAGAACAATGTGCAACAGCGCGCGAATCCATGGAACGGGATACAGTTCCCGCAGTTCCGGCATTGTGAGCACGGACGGGAAATGAAAACAGAAGACCGCGCCCAATCCGAGAATGCCCAGCAGCACCGACAGAACGCCGCTGATCCAGCCTTGCCCGAAGTGCGTTGGCTGCGTTGTACGCAGCGAAAGGTGTGGAGATTCAGGCATGTGCGCGCTCGAACCTGGTGTCGTCCTGGCGCGGCTCAAGTCCGGTAACAGCCGTGATGAGCGTCTCCATGCGGCGGAAGAATTGAATCGCGCTGAGCGGCCGGTTCATCCACCCGGTGGTGATGCAGTAGTGCTCGACGTAAGGCGGCGCGTGATGACGCTGGTGCGCGGCGCGGCTTAGGATTACGCCGCAATCCTGCAGCCATTCGACGAGGCGCGGAGGCTTCGGCATGTGCGCCCATTGGTGAATCTGGTTCGTAGGCAACGCGGCCACGGCGGATGTCCCCAGCATGGCGTACCACCACTGCCCGGCAAAATTGTCCAAAGGGATGCCGGCAATCGCGATCAGGACCAGATCGCAAACCATCGCCACGTCGCCATTGCAATCGATGAATTTGCGCCGCGCCAGATCATCCGGATTCACGTGATGAATGCGGAATGGCCGCAACAGACGGCGTCCGAGAACAGGCATGGATTCTTGAAACCATGTGTCGGCGAACCAGTGCACCAAGCCCGATCCGAAATCGGCGAAGAGGCAGCCGCAGACAACGGCGCTGAGAATGTGCCATGACCAACTCACGTCCGTCGATAACAGCCGGCTGCCGGCCAGGACGATCAGCGCCGGGGCAGCCGCGATGCAGAGCGCTTCAAAAGCAAGCTGCCCCCATCCGGATTCATCGTGCGCGGGAAGGCCGGTGATCTCCATTTCAAACCCTGTTGGGATAGTATAACTCCGGACTGCTAGGCTGAATGTATGCCGGTCCTGCTGATGGCCCTATGTGCATTTGCGCTCACCGCACAGGAGCGGCAAACCGCCGCCGATTGGCCGCTGCATGCCAAAGTTGCCAAGGGCGATTTCGGCGTCGAATACATGGTTCATTCGGCGTTGACGGGCGGGCGTGGGCGAGTCCATCAAACATGAGGATTACGAAATGCGGCCGCGCATGGAGGCGTCGGCCGGCGTGGGAAGCATCGATGTGATTGCCGGACGCCCGCGCCGGACGGAGCGCTTCCCCGGCGATCCGCGGCCGCAACAGGATCGTTTGCCGGCTCCTCCCAAGGTGCCGGCGAATGAGGATCGCAGCGGCGTCGAACGGGAAGCTCCCATCACTCCTGCTGAAGCGATTGTGCGCGGCGCGTTGCCGGAAGGCGAGGTATCGAAACCCGTTCGCGGATTCCTTTACTATGCTTACAAAGGCAAGCCGGGATCGGCGAAAAAAGTGGAACTCGTTTACAGCGGCCCCGCCGGCGATGCCGTGATTGCTCTGCGCTAACTAACGCAGTTCCGGCGCCATGTTGCGAATGCGAATGGGCCTCAACGTTTGCGACGTGAGTCGATTTCCGGTGAACGTCAACTCCGCAATGGCTCCTTCGTCCTGGCGCGGCATCTGGTCGAATATAAGATTTCCTAGAGAATAGAAAATCGCTCCACCGTTGTAAGTCTCCACCGGTTGCACGATGTGCGGGTGGTGTCCAACCACCACGGCCGCGCCGGCATCAATGGCGGCGCGGGCAAAGGCGATCTGCACGGGGTTCGGCTTCCTATGGTACTCCCAACCCGCGTGCATCGAGACAATGACAACGTGCGTTTTGGGCCGCATTGCCAGCACTTCGCGGCGCATGGCAGCGGCGTCCAGCATGGCAATCCGCGGGTCGTTATCACGAAAATTTCCGTTGCGCTGATCGAAGGTGTACGCCAGAAAACCGAAGCGCACGCCATTGCGCTCCAGGATGACGCCGCCGGGAAGTTGATGCGCCTCCGCCGCGCTGCCCACCGCCTCGATGCCGTGTTTGCGCAGCAGCGCCAGCGTAAACAACATGCCGGGCTCGCCCGCATCGCGCGCGTGATTGTTGGCGGTGGAAACCACATCGATGCCCGCCAGCTTCAGTCCTTCAATCATGGAAGGATTGGCGCGAAACACCATGCGGTCCTCGAAGTACGGCGGCCTTTCGGCGAACGGCGATTCGAGATTCACAAAGGCCAGATCGGCGCTGCGAAACACGTCCGCGATCTTTCGAAAAGACCACGACGCATCCTTACGAGCTTGCGCAGCCTGCCACACATGGCGCGCCAGCATCACGTCGCCGCCCAGAACGATGCGGTTCACAGGCGTCTGTTGCGCATGCAGAGAGGCAGCCAGCAGGCAGACGACGCAAGTCATCATACCGACGCAAGCGAAGCGGCGGATTGTTCGACGAACCAGGTTACGTGCCTGCTGTGATGGGAGATTACTTGTGCCGGATACTTCGACGGCTCATAACGCGCTTCCACAACGTTGCGAACAGCCTCCGCTTTGTCCTCGCCGGCAATCAGAAAAAGAATATGTTTCGCCGTGGCAATCGCGCCCGGCAGCAGGGTCACACGCCACCTCTCCAGCTTCTCCACATAGATTGCCGCGGCGATACGGTCAAAGTTGTCGATCAGCGGTTCCCCGGGGAACAGGCTCGCGGTGTGCGCGTCGGCGCCCATGCCGAGATGCACCAGGTCGAAGTGCGGCAATTCGCCGGGAGCCAGTCCGAAGTGGCTGCGGATCTCCTCGACGTAACGCGCGGCCGCCACATCGGGAGCCAGCTCGCCTTGGATGCGGTGCACATTGCGATGCGGAAAATGCGCCGGTTGAAGAAAACATTCTTCGGCCATTCTGTAGTTGGAATCCTCGTGCGCGGGCGGCACGGCTCGTTCATCCACCCAAAACAGATGTACGTGATTCCAGTTGAAACGGCTCTGTGCAAGAAAGCGGAACATCAGCTGCGGCGTGGAGCCGCCCGACACGGCAATGTTTGCGTCACCGTCACCGGCGATCGCTTCCTCCAGGCGGCGGAGAATGTGATTGCCGCAAGCCTCGGCAGCTTTTTCCGCGGAACCATAGGTATGCCAGTGCATGTGCTGCTCACCCTTCCGCCAGGGCGATGGCCTTCGGCAAAACTTCCGCGAAGACACGGTCGCGGCCCGGCATGGCCAATTCCTCGTCCAACAGCTCCCAGTCGGATGATAAGACGAAAGCTTCTTTCTTGGCAAGGCCGTTGCGGACGACGCACAGGCCAGATGGCGGCTGGAGCGTGAATTCAAGTTGAAAGCCCGGGCCTTCCAGCATTACCGATTGAAGATCGCACCCGGCGCCCCCGCGAAATCGCACCTGCGCCGCAGTGGGTGCGGCCAGCCACGCGGCCAGATAAAGTGCGGCAGGCCCGGGTTTATCGCCGCCATGAGCGATGGTGACCGTGTTCAATGTTGAGAGGCAACGCAGGTTTTCCGCATCGTCGAACGCGGCGGCGGCGTGTTTGCGCCACGGCGTGATGGAGGTCCAAGCAAGATCATGAACACTGCCGCTACGCGCAATCTGCCGCAGAATGGCGAGAGTATTCTCCGCGCGCCGCGAATCGACAATCACGCGTCCCGCCAGTGCGGTCATGGGCGCGAACGACGGCACCATGAGCCAGCGCGGGCTGCGGCAAACTAAAACCACGGGAAGATCTGGAACGGTCAGCGCGAGCACCATGCGCGGAGCATCGGGCAAACTGGCGTCGGAGCAGCGAATCTCAATCTCCTCGATGCAAATCTGTTTGCGGTTCCCGATGGGCCAGCACACGGCTTTTACACCGGATTCAAAGTACACGTCGCCGCCATCGCGCACGCGCAGCACGATGGCGCGGCTGGGATGACGCTGCATCACGCGCGCCAGCGTTTCCTCCAGCCCCGCCGCATCTTCTTCCTCATCGGCCGCCACCACCACCGTCATGGAACAGGCGCGCAACACGCCGTATTCATCGGCCTTGCCCAAGTCCGCCCACAGCTGTTGCAAGTCCTTGAGGATTCGTTCGGGAGTGACGATGGCGCTCATGGCACCCTCCACACATGGCCGCGCCGCGCCAGCATCGCATCGCTTGCCTGCGGCCCCCACGAGCCCGCATCGTAGTTGGGGAAATTGTACTTCGCTTCGTCCCAATGATCGGCAATCGGCTGCACAACCTGCCAGCTGGCTTCCACCATATCCTGGCGCGTGTAGAGCGTTGCATCGCCGGCCATCGCGTCCTCGAGCAGCGTTTCGTAAGCCGTGGGCGTGCGTACGCCGAAGCTCGATCCATATTGAAAATCCATGGAGACCGGACGCAGCCGCATTCCCGCACCGGGGTTCTTGGAAAGAAAACGCAGCGAGATGCCCTCCTCGGGTTGAATGCGGATCACCAGCAGGTTCGGACCCGCCACTTGACCCGCGCCATCTCCGAAAATGGCAAGCGGCGCGGAGTTGAAATGAATGGCGATATCGGTGATGCGTTTAGCAAGACGCTTTCCCGTGCGGATGTAGAACGGGACACCGGCCCAGCGCCAATTGTCGACGAAGAACGTAGCCGCGGCATACGTGTCGGTGCGCGCTTCGGGGTGGACGCCGGGCTCATGCCGGAAGCCCGCCAGATCGCTGGTTCCAACGCGTCCCGGTCCGTACTGCCCCGCCACCGTGTCCACGTCGATCTCGCCGGATTTCGGCACGCGGATGGAGCGCAGCAGTTTCGCTCGCTCGTCGCGAACCGAGGACGGCTCGAATACGGCCGAAGGCTCCATCGCGATGGTCGCCATCACCTGCAGCAGATGATTCTGAATCATGTCGCGCAGCGCGCCGGACTGTTGATAGTATTCGCCGCGGCCTTCCACGCCAATCGATTCGGCGGCGGTAATCTGCACGTGATTGATGTAGCGTCGATTCCACAGCGGCTCGAAGATCCCGTTCGCAAAGCGAAACGCTAAAACGTTTTGAACGGTCTCTTTCCCCAGATAATGATCGATGCGGTAGATCTCGCGCTCGGGAAAGACTTTCTGCAATTCCCGGTTCAGAGAACCCGCGCTCTCCAGATTGTGCCCGAACGGTTTTTCCACCACCACACGCCGCCAACCCTTGCCGCGCGCCAGGCCCGCCGCTCCCAGGCCTTGCACCACCGGAACATAATGGCTGGGTTGCGTGGAGAGATAGAATAAAACATTTCCGCCTGTTGTTGTTTCCGATTCTTTCAGCCGCGCGCCCAGAGTTGCATAGAACTCCGGGTCGGAAAGATCGCCGGGAAGATAATACAGACGCCGCTCGAAATCGGCCCACACCTCTTCATCGAAATCGCTTTGTTCCAGGAACTGCCGCGTTGCCGCTTTCATCTTGCCGCGGTAGTCCTCATCCGTGATGGGCGTTCGCGAGTTGCCGTAGATGACGCACTCCGGGGGCAGCCTGCGCTCCATGGCGAGCCGGTAGAGGGCGGGAATCAGCTTGCGCTTGGTGAGGTCGCCGTTCGCACCGAAGATGACAATGACGCACGGCGGGACGCCCCTTTCCAGCCGCATAGCGTCCAGATAGGGATTCGTCTCAGGCATGAACCCAGGATACCAGCGATCGATCTAACGGCCCGAGGAACCGAATCCACCTGCGCCGCGCGTGGATTGCGCAAGGTCGCCTTCGTCCCACTCGATGCTCTCGTAGCGCGAAATAATCATTTGCGCAATACGGTCGCCCGCATGTACGTGGTAATCGTGCTTCCCAAGATTGAGCAGGATCACCTGCAATTCGCCGCGATAGCCCGGGTCGATGGTGGCCGGCGCGTTCGGCATCGTGATGGAGTGCTTCAACGCCAACCCGCTGCGCGGCCGGACTTGCGCCTCATAACCAGCGGGAATCTCCAAAGCCAACCCCGTCGGCACCAGGCGTGTTTCTCCGGCGGGCACCAGCACTTCTTCAGCGGCGTGCAAATCCATTCCCGCGTCTTCCCCGGGTCCGTGGGCGTAGCGCGGTAACACGGCACTTTCGCGGAGGCGTTTGATCTTCATTCGCATGGACTGTTATCTTAGTACACTACTTGAACGAGACTCTGGCTTTTCTTTGGTCGTCTGTGGGGCAGGTCTCCAGACCTGCAGCGGGATCTCCAGATCCCGCTCGGGCGATTCAATCATTTGGGGGCGGGATCTGGAGATCCCGCTGCACGGTCGAAAACCCACTCTCGGTGGGCGCTTCGCAGCCGATGGCCTCTAGCGAGGCCATGCGGGCTCTGGAGTTCCCGCTGCAGATCTGGAGATCCCACACAGCAGCACAGCCGCAACCAATGGAAATCTTCGCGGCTTTGCGAGATTTCAGAGTCTACCCCGAGGCCATAGGGACAGGTATGGAGGCCTGCCCTACGCAGCAATAGTACTGAGACTAGGATAAACAGCAAGTTGTCCACCCAACGCAAACGTGTCGTCATGCTTTCGCCGATGCCGCCGGAGAAATCGGCGTATGCATTGGCCCGCTACAGCCGTTCTCCCGATTCCATTCTGCAATCCGTGGAATGGGTGCGGACGCACGATTCGCGAAAGTTCCTGGAGAGTTTTTATTTCCAATATGGCCACGCTTCCATCGCCGATCTCGGCCATCTTGCGGTCTGCTTGGAGGGCGTCTCCGAACTCGCGGCAACCGAGATTGAGGACGAACAGTTGTGGGATGGGCAGGCGAAGTCGACGCGTTATCAGGACTTTTCGAAGTCCGGTTTTGTCGTGCCGCCCGATTTCGATGCGGCGCAGGCCGCGGCATACACTCGTACCGGCGCGGGGTTAATTGAGTCGTATTTGAAGGTGCACGACGCCGTGTTCGCGCATCTGACGGAACAACTGCCGCGCCCCGCGGAGATGAAGCAGGACGCCTACGAGCGCAATTTGACCGCCCGCTCCTTCGACGTCGCGCGCTATCTGCTGTTCTTCGGAATTCCGACCAACGCCGGTCAAGTGGTGAGCATACGCACGTTGGAACGGCAAATTCGCAGATTGAAAGCGTCCGAGTACGCCGAGGTCCGATCGATCGCCGAAGAAATGACGCAAGCGTGCGCGGAACCCGCCGCTTGTCAGTGGGATCAAAACGCCGCGGCCGAACCGTTGGTTCCGACACTGGCAAAGTATGTCGACCCGGATGTGCATCGCGGCCAGGCGCGAGCGGATTTGACGGTATGGGCGGAGCAGAATCTTCCGCCTGCCGCTCCCGAGGAACTTCCCCGCGTCGACTTGCTGCGCCCGCTCGACAACATCACGGAGATCGCCGCGACGCTTCTCTATCCTGTCACGGACCGGTCCTATCGCGATTTACAGCGAACCGTGGCATCGTGGTCCACGGCGCGGCGCATGGAGGTTATTGAAACCGCGCTTCGATCGCGTACCCGGCGCGATGAACTGATGCGGGAGTTTCGCTCCGCGCCTTACATCTTCGATATCGTGATGGACATCGGCGCATACCGCGATCTGCATCGTCATCGCAGATGCCAGCAATTGCGACAGGCGTACAGCGGCAACCTCGGCTACGATACGCCTGCCGCCGTGGATGCGGCGGGCATTGGCGAAATTTATCACGCGGCCATGCGCTCCGCCTTCGAGGCGATGAAGAGCCTGCCGCGGCCCGGAGCGCATTATTTGCTTCCCTTCGGCGCGTTCTCGCGATTCCTTTTCAAGATGGACTTCGCGGAAGTGGAGTACATTTCCCGGCTGCGCAGCGGCGTGAAGGGCCATTTTTCTTACCGTCAAGTGGCATGGGATATGAAACAGCGCATGGACGAACTGGAACCGGAGTTGGGCCGATTGATTGAAGCCACGCCGCCCTGGGTGGAAGATCCCTTGACGCGATAGAGTGGTAGCAATGGACTATTCAATTGGCCGCAGGGCCTTTCTGCAAACGACGGCCGCGGCTGCGTTCGCCGCGCCGCCGGCGCCCGTTCTCAAACTTGCTCTCAACGCCTACTCGTTCTCGAAGTTGCTGAATGATTCCGTGAAGGGGCGCGGCGGCGGCGTCAACCTCATCGAAGTCCTGGAATTCGCCCACAAACATGGCTGCGAGGGGTTTGACCCGACCGGGTACTTTTTCCCGGGCTATCCGGGCCTTCCGGAAAATGCGTTTGTCGACAAATTGAAGAAACGCGCCGCCGAACTTGGCGTCGGCATCAGCGGCACGGGAGTGCGCAACAATTTCACGACCTCCGACAAGGCCGTCCGTACCGATGGCGTGAAGCACATCAAAGCGTGGGTGGAAGTGGCGGCGCGGCTTGGCGCGCCTGTGATTCGCGTGTTCGCCGATACGCAGATGAGAAATCAGACATGGCAAACCGTGTCCGGCGGGGCGACGCGCGAGCAGGTGCAGGATTGGATTGCCTCCGCCATCCGCCAATGCGCGCTGCAGGGCCAGAAGTATGGAGTTCGCATCGGCGTGCAGAATCACGGTGATTTTCTCAAGACCGGAAAGGAACTCATGGCCCTCGTCAACGCCGTCGGTTCCAAATGGTGCGGACCCATTGTGGATACGGGCTATTTCAAAGGCTCCGACCCTTATGACGAAATCGCTTCCGTTGCCGGCCACGCGGTGAACTGGCAAATCAAAGAAAGCCCTTTCGGGCAGGATAGCGAGATCCCCACGGACCTGGTGCGCCTGATGAAGATCATTCGCAAGTCGGGCTACAGCGGATACCTTCCTGTGGAAACGCTCTCGCCGCGCGAAAAAGCATACGATCCGTTCACGGTTGTGCCGCGTTTTTTGAAACAGGTTCAACTGGCTCTGCGCCAGACGGCGTAGTACTCCCTGATGCGGCTGCGCTGTGGGGCTGATCTCCAGATCTGCGAGGCGGTCTCCGGACCGTCTCTGCTGGAAGGAATCGCACTCTCCGAACACGGCTGCACTTGCAGCCGATGGCCTCTTGCGAGGCCATGCGGGATCTGGAGATTCCGCGGCAGGTCTGGAGACCTGGCCCCGCATGATAAACTCGATCTTCTATGAAAAGTACACTCCGCTTTGCGCCAGTCCTGATGGCCGCCGTAGTCTTAGGCCAAACGCTCTATGCGCCGAAAGGCAAGCCCGCACAATACACTCCGCCGCACAAGCCGCACACGAAACTCTCCGACCTCAAGGCGAAGCACAAGGGTCAGAAGCAGTGGCGCGAGTTGATTGTCAACGATCCTCATCTGCGCAGTGAATATCTGTTTCTATCGCCGGGGCAAGGACATCCGAAGGCCCT
>JACPVQ010000129.1 GCA_016191645.1 Candidatus Solibacter usitatus | reverse complement strand
GATCGCGCACGTAGGCGAGCAGCATGGTCAGCGTGGCAAGACGCTGCTGCCCATCGGACACTTCAAGCTTTCCGTGATTTTTCACCAGCACGATTTGGCCGATGAAATAGAACGGCGCGTTGCGCTTATAGGCGCGCCACAAATCCTGAATGAGCTCGCGCACTTCCCGCTCGGCCCACGTGTACGGGAAACGGACCTGCGCCGGTCTGGCACCACGGTCCGGACGTGGTGAGCCACCGCAACGGGGGTGTAGAGACAACGCCATCCCATCAATTGCGCCCGCCACGCGACATCCGCATCTTCCCTGTAGGCGAAAAAGTCCGGGTCGAAGAAGCCGTCGTCGTGGGAGACGTCATTGATCATCTCGCGCCGGTAGAGCGCAGCCGCCGCGCTCGCTCCAAAGACATATTCCGCCCGGTCATACTGGCCCTCATCGATTTGACGCCATCCCCGATCCAGATGGCGAAAGTTTGGCGTAAAGAAGATTCCGGTGGAATCGATCTCCTTGGCACGCATCGGTATGAAATCGAACCCTATGCGCAGGAGCTTGCCACAAACACACCCTACCTTACTGTCAACTTGGCTCGCGTCGACCAAGTCCCGAACAAAGTCCGGGTGGAGTAAAGTGTCGGGATTCAGCGTCAGAATCCATTCGCCGTTCGATTGAGCAATGGCCTGATTCTGACCCACTGCGAATCCTAAGTTCTTTCCATTCTTAATGATCCGCACCGACTGGCGATGCCGTTCCAGAAGTTCGGGAGTGGCGTCCTTGGAATGGTTATCGACAACGATTACTTCGAAGTTCGGGTAAGATTGAGCGAGAACAGATTGCAGGCAACGTTCAATGTATCGTGCGCTGTTGAATGTAACCAAGGTTACAGAAACGAGAGGGAAGCCCTTTGGTGCTTCCGTTGGTAGAAGGGCCATCTGCCACTAAGACCTTCAATAGGCGGGTTTTCACTACACATGAGCTGGTTTTTTTTGCGTTGTGAACAATTTTCAACTTTTTTTGCACGGGGTGTAGTGGAAAACACCACCGATGCGGTCTTTGGAGTGTACGATGCGCCATTGGAACGGAGCGGGCCCGAGTGACGCTGCAAGAACAGGTGGCGCAGTTATTCGAGGAGACTCGAGAGGATGTTTACAAGTACTTGTTAACTCTCGGGTTGCATCCTCCCCAGGCGCAAGAGACCGCACAGGAAGTTTTCTTAAGGCTCTACGCGGCGATGAAAAAAGGGGAGGAGATTCGAAGTGCGCGGGCCTGGATTTTTCGGGTGGCGCACAACCTGGGTCTGAAAGTAAGGGCTCAGCAGGGTGGGCGGGCGTTTGATCCGGAAATTGAAGTAACGCTGAGAGATCCGGAGCGGAACCCAGAGCAGAGTTTGCTGGAACGAGAAAAGATGATTCGATTTCACAAAGCGGTGGAGGGACTTTCCGAGCAGCAGAAGCGGTGTATCTCGCTGCGGCTGGAAGGGCTCCGCTATCCCGAAATCGGAGAGTCATTAGGAATCAGCGCGTCGGCGGTAGGCGAGTTCCTGCGGCGCGCCATGGCAAGGTTGAAGAAGGCGGGGTCGGAGTAAGGATGAGACAGCACAGACATCCCGAAGACGACAAACTTCTGCGCTACGTGGACGGCGAGTTGCCGGCTGCCGAAACGTCGCAGGTCCGCGACCATCTTGCCGCCTGCACACGGTGCCAGGCGAACGTGAACGAACTCGAATCGATTTTCGCGGACTGTGTCCGCTACAAGCTTGGAATCTCTGACAACTTTCCTTCTCCAACTGCTCCCTGGCGTGACATCTACAGCGGCTTTGCCGAAGTAGATGCCATGCCAGGGAGCAATTCTTTTTCCGGAAAGATTGTTCAGGGCATCCGCAACCTGTTTGCAGCGCCCATGCGCTGGACGCCTGTCGCCGCGGGTTTGGTTGCAACCATCTTCATCGTCACCGAGTTTACAAATGCGCCCTCGGCAAAGGCCGCCGAGTTGCTGCGCCAGGCCGTCAAGATCTCCGAAGCCCGTCCCGCGCAAGCGCGCAAGATTCAATTCCGCACCAAACACACACTCCTTACTCGCACCATCAGCGATTCGAAGCCGATGAATGTTGCCGAATCGGCCGCTTTGGCGGAAGTGGAGTCTCTGTTCCGCAATGCGCATTATGATTGGACCGATCCGCTGAGCGCGAAGGCTTTCTCCGATTGGCGCGACCGGCAACCGAGCCGCCATGATGAGGTGAAGACGGCGAATGAGGGAATTGAGATTCGCACGGCTACTGATTCCGGTGAGATCTCGCTGGCGTCTCTGACCCTGCGCCGCTCCGATATGCAGGCCTTGGCAAGCATGTTGGAATTCCGCAATCATGAGTTCGTCGAGATTCGCGACGTCTCCAGCGCGATTGATACAGGCGTTGCAACGGCTAGATCGCTTGGAGACTCTTCAGGCAACCGGTTGGCATCACCCGACACCGCCGTCGAAACGAAGCCAGCCCCCGTGACCGCTGGAGATGAACTGCAGGTTTGGGCCACGCTGCGCAGTCTGAACGCCGATCTTGGCGAGCCTTTGGAAGTCAGCCGCCAAGCGGACCGGATTCTTGTGAAGGGAATCGGCATTGCGCCGAACCGCCGTACACAAATAGCCCAGGCTTTCGTCGGCAACCCGCGAATTGCATTAGAGTTTCAGGAGCCGTCGACCGCCTCCATTACGGAACATCGTTCGGCTGCGATGGCTACGTTGAATCCTCAGTTGGCTCCGCTGCAGGAAAAGATGGCCCGTATCGTGGGCGGCAGAGCGACTTTCGAACAATTCGCCGATGGCGTGATGGCTGAAACCGATTCCTTGCTTTCCCACGCACATGCGTTGAAACGTTTGGCGGAGCGCTTCCCTGCAGGCTCCCTATAAATTTTTATTAAACTTGCATAAAATATTTTTATCAACTATTTTATTTACTTCGGTGTTTCTAAATAAATCAAATTTATTAATATTTTTTTTGATTTTGTCCGCATGAACCCGGTGCTCTCCGATCTTGCAGCGCCCATTCAAGCAACTGTTTCCTCCTTCGCCACGTCTACCTCATGGCAGGAAGCAACGGAAGAATTGTTGCGCGATTCGCGTAACGCGGATTCCCTGCTTGCTGTTATGCTAGGGAGTGCCACGGGTGACGCGACGGTCGACCAATTGCCAGCGAAGGTGAGCCGGGGTTTAGCCGTACTCAAAGCGAGGATTTCCGCCTACAGGGATCGTTACCACGTGCAGTAAGGAAAGCGCATGCGCCTTGCGCGGTGTCTGGCTATTACCGCACTTATTGTCCGAAGCGCCACCCCCCAGCAGTATTCCCACCTTTCCGGACTCATCCGCGACCCCACCGAAGCCCTGGTTGCCAATGCTTCCGTCTTTGTAATTAATGAGGATACCGGCTTCCGCCGGTCCACAGTTTCGCGGCCGGACGGCGGATACGTGGTCGCCTCACTCCAGCCCGGGACATACAAGATCACCGTCCACAAGGACGGGTTTCGAACGGTCATACAACTCGGAGTCAAGCTGGACGTTGCGCAGCCTGCCCGTGTCGATTTCACGCTGCCTCTAGGCAGTCAGCAGGATGTGCTCACCGTGGAGGGCCAGCGCGCCCCCGTGAACGCTGAAGACGCGAGCGTGGGTACACTGGTTGGCCGTGAACATGTGGAGCATGTGCCAAACAACGGCAGAGGTCTGCAGGCGCTGCTGGAGCTTGCGCCGGGAACGCTTCTGACACCGGCCACGCGCGGAGAGGCGGGCCAGTTTTCCGTGAACGGCCAGCGCCCGAATACCAACTATTTCACTGTGGATGGGGTGAGCGGAAACAACGGAGTCAGCGGGGGCGGTTCCCCCGCGCAACCCACTGGCGGGTCGTTGCCCGGCATGACGGCTCTGGGAAGCTTGCATGGAATGATCCCATTGGAATCGCTCGACGAATTCCGGATTCAAACCTCGACCACAGCGCCTGAATTCGGCCGTTTGCCGGGCGCTCAAGTCAGTATGAACAGCCGCTCCGGCACCAACGAACTCCACGGCTCGGGCTTTTATTACATGCGTCACGACGCGCTGGACGCCAACGATTGGTTTGCCAATCGAGCGGGTGAAGGCAAGGCGCCGCTGCGAGTGCAGGATATTGGCGGATCGCTTGGCGGCCCCTTGCGCCGGAATAAAACATTCTATTTCCTCAGTTATGAGGGCATGCGCTTGCGGCAGCCGTTTGCCTGGCGCACGCCTTCCCCCACCGCCGAAGCCCGTCAATCGGGTGCCGATTACGTGCGGGCGGCGCTCAACTTGTTTCCTATCCCTAACGGTCCAGCGCTCGGAAATGGACTCGCCGAATGGACCGGCCGAAACGAAAGGCCGGCGCGGCTCGATTCCGGAGGTGCGCGCGTGGATCATGGCCTCACCTCCCGCGTCACGGTCTTCGGCAGATACCAGGAGACGCCCTCATCCAACGAATTCGGCAGTTCTCAAATCAGTTCGCTCAACATTCGTTCGCGCGGCTTCACCATGGGAGCGAACGTCCGGCCGTTCCGGTCCACCGTGTTCGATATCCGGTGGGGCTACGCCTACACGGCTGCGGATTCGAATTGGCGCTCCACAGATCCAGGTCTCACTGGCTCCTGTCCACTGGAACCGGTGACCTTTTTCTTCTTTCGCCTTCCGGGGCTCTGCGACTATCTCTTCCGGATTCAGATTTCAGGAGTTGGACAGGGCGCATTCGGATTGGAGCCCAATCGAAGCCAGGCACAATGGCATTTTGTTCCCGCCGGCGGCGTCACCATCCGTTCGCATCAATTGCGGATTGGCGCGGACTATCGCAAGCTGTCCCCCATGAGACAGGATCGCGGCGGCAGCATAGCCATCATCGCCGACAGCTTGAAGGATCTCGTCGGGAATAGTAATCTCTGGCTGGCAACGTCGCCCCAGATTCGCGGCGAGGCAAAGCTGACGGAAGCCTCGCTATATGCCCAGGACACCTGGCAGGTTGCGCGCTGGCTTACGGCCACCTACGGTTTGCGCGCGGAGTTCAGCCCGGTGCCCGAAACCACCGTAAGAGGCGCTGTTCAAGGCGCCTTCTTGTTTCCAGGCCAGGAGAGTATTTGGGCGGAAGATCGTGTTAATTTGGCTCCGCGGGTGGGGGTTGCCATCAGCCCATTCCGTGGCGGAAACACTGTAGTTCGAGGTGGTTATGGAATTTATTACAACTCGAGCCTTAGCATTGGCACCGATTTGCTCAACGGCGGCCCGTTTACATTGGCGCAATACACCAGCGGCAGAAACGGATTTGTGGCCACCTTGCTGCGATTCGGTTTCCAGCCCGATTTGCGGCTGCCTTTGATCCGCCAATGGAACGTGTCGTTCGAACATGCGTTGCGGGGACGGGATATCTTCTCGCTCAGTTACGTGGCGTCCAATGGGGCGCGGCTTCTGCGGCGCGAAATCGGGCCGGGGAGCACGGACACATTTCAACTTGCACTGGCCACGAATAATGGACGCTCCGATTATCACGGAGTTCAGTTTCAATACCGGCGCAAGCTGGCGCAAGGCCTCCAGGCGAACGTTCATTACGCCGTTTCGAAGTCGACCGACGATACTTCCAGCGATTCTTCCCTCAATTGGTCGCTCGGCGGCCTGACGGCTGCCGCCGATCGAGGGCCATCCGATTTCGATGTCCGGCAAAACTTCCACGCCGCCCTCACTTACGATTTCACCAAACGGCCAGACGGACCGCGCTGGCGTCGATTGGCGAACGATTGGTCGTTGGATGCCGTGGTCAAGGGAAGAACGGGTTTCCCCATCACCGTGCTGAACGCGGAACAGACAAATGGCCTGAACTTCACGAATGTCTTCCGGCCCGACCTGGTTGCAGGCGCGCCGTTATGGATTCAAGACCCCATGATTCCCGGTGGCAGGCTGCTCAACTCCCAAGCCTTCAGCCCTCGCCGCGGATTCCAACAAGGCAATCTGGGACGCAATGCGATCAGCGGATTTGGCATGTCGCAATTCGATTTGGCGCTCAGGCGCGATTTCCCCGTGCGCGAACATCACATACTGCAACTGCGCATTGAAGCCTTCAATTTTCTCAACAAGTCGAGTTTCGCCGACCCCATAAGGTACCTCGCCAACCCTTTGTTTGGCCAGGCGCCTTCCATGTTGAACCTGATGTTAGGGACGGGAAGTCCGGGGAGTGGATTAACGCCCATATTCCAAAGCGGCGGCCCACGCTCGATGCAGTTCGTCTTCCGATACCGGTTCTGACTTCAACGCGATGCACGACAGATTTCGTCCCGCGCGCGAGCCATCCCTGCGCACCGAATGAAATCGATATCGATCGCACGCGGCGCAGAACACGCCACCGTGCAATTTGTGCACGCCGATGTCCGCCAGTTGACGGCGGCTTGCCTCCGCCACATCCATGCGGACCTTCTCCGTGATGCCATCGTAGAGAGGAAACCAGCGCGCAAACCGCGCCGCCACTTCCGGCCCTACTTCGTAGCAGCATTTGCCGATGCCGGGTCCAATCAACACTTCCAGATCCGCGATGTTGCAACCATACTCCTGCTGCATGCGGCGTACGGTCTTCACGGCGATCTCCGCGGCAGCGCCGCGCCATCCGGCATGAACGGCGGCGACCGCGCGGCGCACCGGGTCGGCAATCAGAATGGGAACGCAATCGGCCGTGCGCACAGTGAGGTAGACTCCGCGCTTGTCAGTGATCATCGCGTCGCCTTCTCCGGAGAATCCTTTCTGATCGTCCACGCGCACCACAATGTCGGAATGCATCTGCCGCAAAATGGCGACTCTTCGAATATCGGGCCAGTCGTTCGTCTCGCGTAGTACGAAGCCGTGATCCAGCCATTCCGCGTGCTGTTTCCAGTCCACGAATTGCAGATATCCGCCTTTCGCTTCGGGAAAAATCGTGGAGGTGTTAAACATGAGCGGCTAAGACAATATTGCCAGAAATGTTACGATTCGGTGATAACATGGACACGCCTGCCGCCTTGGGCAACCGCTTCCCATCGACGCGCCAGTCCCTGCTGGAGCGTGCCCACAGCGAAGACATGCAGTTGCGGCGCGACGCTTGGGACGCCATCGTCGAGGCCTATTGGAAGCCCGTCTACAAGTACATCCTGTTCAAGTGGCGCAAGAAGGACGAAGACGCGCAAGACCTGACGCAGGATTTTTTCAGGGCGTTGCTGGACCGCGGCATTCTGGAGCGATTCGACTCCTCGCGCGCCTCTTTTCGTACGTATCTGCGCATTTGCCTGGACCGTATGGTCCTGGACGAAATTGCCGCGGCGGGCCGCCAGAAGCGCGGCGGAGGCGCTGCCATGGTCTCTCTGGACTTCGCCTCGGCGAATCGCGAATGGATAGACACCGATCAGAATCTATCGCCTGAGGAGTTGTTTCATCGCGAATGGCAGCGGCACATGTTCTCACTCGCGGTCGCCGATCTCAAGACGCGATGCGTGGAACTGCAAAAGCAAATGCACGCGGAGATTTTTTGCGCCTATGACCTTACCGATGGCGACCGGCCATCCTATGAAGATCTGGCGCGAAAGCACGGCATCCCAATCACGCAAGTGACGAACGCGCTGGCGTGGGCGCGGCGCGAACTGCGTCGATTGCTTTTGCTGCGCCTGGAATCGATTACCGCGTCGCAACAAGAATTGCGCGCTGAAGCACGCGAGTTGTTGGGTCGCTGAAATGGACTTTCTGCGGGACAGCGTCGTTTCCCATTTACGCCGCGTGGCAGAGGAACCGGTGCTCGAAGGGACGCGCTTTACGCTGGAGCGTGAGCTAGGGCGAGGCGGTATCGGCGTGGTCTGGGCCGTGCGAGATTCGATGCTGGGCCGCTCCGTGGCACTGAAAGTGGTTGATGACGCCGGCGAGGCATTGCTGGAAGAAGCCCGCGCGGCCGCACAACTGGAGCATCCCGGCACCGTGCCCGTTTATGACGCGGGGATTCTGCCCGATGGCCGCGCCTATTATGCGATGAGGCTTGTGCAGGGGCTGCGATTGGACGAGTATGCGCAATCTGCGGCGCTGCCGGAAAAACTTCGCACGTTCCTCAAAATCTGCGATGCCGTGGCGTTTGCGCACAGCCGCGGCGTGATTCATCGCGATCTGAAACCGCACAATGTAATGACGGGAACTTTTGGAGAAGTGTTCGTACTCGATTGGGGAATTGGCGTTGCCGGAACCCCCGGCTATATGGCGCCCGAGCAGGACGCAGGTGTGGCGGGAGATATCTTTGCTCTCGGCGTGATGCTGCGGGAGTTGTTAGGCCAGGACCTTGCAAAGCCAGTGGCGGCCATTGCATGGAGGGCCTGCGCCGCGCGGCCAGAAGACCGCTACCCGAATGTGTTGGATCTGGCGCTCGACGTGCGACGCTTCCTGGATCGCGAATCGGTCTCGGCGTATCGGGAAACCATCTATGAACGCTTATCACGCTTTGCGCAGCGCAACAGCACCCTTCTGCTTCTCATCGCGGCTTACTTTGTGACGCGGTTCGCCATTTTTTTCTGGCGCGGACGTTAAAGGAATCGCGGCGAGTGCGGTATAACTTCCTGAAGCGAGGTTTACACAAATGAACAAGCCACTGATTGGCGTACTGATTGGCGCCGTGCTGGGATTCTTCGATGGGCTGACTGCATGGCTCACCCCGGAGGCGCGCCCCTTTCTACAGGGAATTCTGATTGGATCATCGTGCAAGGGATTGCTGGTAGGACTCATCGCCGGCTTCTACGCCCGCAAAGTGAATTCCGTAAAGAATATCGTGATTCTCAGTTCCGTTGTCGGCTTGATTCTAGCCGGGATCGTGGCCGCCATGCCTTCCGAGACGGGCAAGCATTACTACATGGAAATCATGCTGCCCGGGTTTGTGCTCGGCGGGCTGACGGGCTTTCTGACACAGCGTTGGGGCAAGGCTTGATCTATACTTCAGGCATGAGATTTCGTGTGCTCTTGGAGTATGATCCTGAAGCAGAGAGCTATTCTGCCGTCTGTCCGGAACTGCCAGGATGCGCATCGGCCGGCGAGTCTGAAGAGGAAGCCATGCGCGGTGTGAAGGAGGCGATTCGACTTTATTTATCGCCATCGGAAGTCGGATCCACATCCTGCCACTGGGGACGATGAAATCCATAATTGAAGGCAGCGGTATTGACCTGTCGCAATGGGCTAGGTAGACCTTAGGGACTCGCGGGAGGATTAAGTCAACGTCACTTCACCAGGCGGCTGCGGATCCGTTTGGTCACCTTCTCGATCTCTTCCGCCTTCTTCACCATGGCGACACTGAGAATGTGGCGGTTGGATTTTTCCAGATCGTCCTTCAACTCATGCGACAGTTTGACGAGCTCCGCGGCGTCCTTCAGGTTGCGTTCATAATCCGCCTTTAGAATCTCTTCGCTCTGCAGCTTTCCATTGGGCAGGCGTACGGATTCGTCGCGATCCCGTTTCAACGGGTCCTTGTGCGTCGTCTGGCCCGAGCACGCGGCGATCATTAGAAGCATCCATGCAACGCGGAAGAGCGGACTCATAAAACCTCGCATTGTTATCATAACGAGTGCATGGAGCAAGTGAACGTAGGCATCGTCGGGTTGGGCAATGTCGGCATGGGCTCGCTGACGATACTGGCGGAGAATGCCGCCGGGATTGCGGCAAAGCTGGGGTTCCAGCTGCACGTGAAATCGGTTTGCAGCCGCAGTGTAGACACGAAAGTCTTGCCCGCCGCTCTAGGTCAGGTCCGCCGCACTTCGGATTGGCGCGAGGTTGTTGCCGACCCGGAGATCCATATCGTCGTCGAACTCATCGGCGGCACCGGCGTTGCCAAAGAGTTGATTGACGCGGCTATTGCTGCAAAAAAATCCGTGGTCACGGCGAACAAAGAACTGATGGCGTTGGAAGGCGCGGAGATTTGGGACCGCGCAATTCGCAGCGGAATGAATCTTGCGATGGAGGCGAGCGTCGCCGGCGGCATCCCCATCCATTCCGTTCTACGCGAGGGGATCTCAGGAGATCGCGTCGTCGCTCTGCAAGGAATTCTCAACGGCACAAGCAACTACATCCTCACGGAAATTGAGCGCCACGGCACCGCCTTTGCGGACGTACTCGCCGAGGCGCAGAGGCTGGGCTACGCGGAGGCCGACCCATCGGCCGATATCGATGGCTTCGACGCTCGCGCCAAGCTGGCGATTTTAGCGGCGCTGGCGTTCGGAGTGCGCATTGTTCCGGCGGACATCTACACCGAAGGAATCCGCCGCATCACTCCGATCGATTTTCAATACGCACATCGTCTGGGCCACACTATCCGTTTGCTCTGCAGCGCGCGGCGCTCGGACGATGGACTTTTTCTTTCCGTGCGGCCCGCTCTGATCGAGCAATCGACAATCCTCGCCAGCGTGCAAGGCGCCTACAACGCCATCTGGGTGCGCGGCCACTACGGACAGGACACGTTCTACTACGGCCGCGGGGCCGGGCCAAATCCGACAGGCGTCGCCGTGGTGAGCGACCTGATGCGCGTGGCGCGCGAGATTCGCGCCGGGAGTCCGGAGCGCGTTTCCCCGTTTGCGCACGAACGTCTGGCATCGAACAGGCCGCTGCCCATCGACCTGCGCAAGAGCGCCTACTACTTACGATTCCGCGTGCAGGACAAGCCCGGCATCATCGCGGCGCTCGCCGGAATCCTGGCGGAGAAACACGTCAGCCTCGATGCCGTGCTGCAACTCCCCAGCGACAGCAAACACAACCTGCCTTTTGTCATCACCATTGAACCGTGCCTGGAGCAGGCTGTCGCGGAAGCCGTCGCAAAGATGGCGCAACTGGAGTTCATGGTGGAGCCGCCTTTGGCGATCCCAATGGAGAGACCTTTATGAAAACCGCAATCACATTTCTACTTCTTACAATGCAGGCGTGGCCCCAAGCCGCGGGCAATGCAAACAGTGGTTACCGCACGGAAGAAGGCCGTGCCCGCGTCGCGCAGACGCTCGCAGCCAGTGATCGCGACGGCAGGCAGAAGCCGAAGGAACTCATCGCCGCTATCGACCTGAAACCTGCATCTGTCGTCGCCGACCTGGGAACAGGCGTCGGTTACATGCTGCCGTATCTGTCGGCCGCGGTGGGCGCGCGGGGCAAAGTGCTGGCGGTCGACATCTTCGACGACTTTCTCAAGCAGGCGCGTCAAACCGCGGCGAAGAATTCACTCACGAACGTCGAGTTTATTCTCGGCTCGGACAAGGATCCCGGCTTGCCCGCGAATGCCGTCGATGTCGTCTTCACCTTGGATGCCTATCATCATTTTGATTACCCGCAAGGTTCCCTGGCTTCCATCGCGCAGTCGTTGCGCGCGGGCGGACGATTCATCATCGTCGATTTCTACAAGACGGGGTTTCGCGACCCCAACCACATCCGCCTGGATCTGAAGGATGTGATCAAAGAAGTGGAGGCCAATGGTTTCCGCTTCGACAAAGTGTCGGACCATCAGGAGAAGGTCCAATACATCGCCGTCTTTACGAAGAAGTAGGTGTACTACTAGACTCTGAATCTCCACAAGCCGCGAAGATTCTCTTTGCGGCTCTGCTGCCATGTGGGGCAGATCTCCAGATCTGCGGCGGGATTCTGTGTAGCCTCCATATTTATTACCTTTTGTCGATTTGATTATTGTCTTCGTTTAAGGAATGTTATCACATTTTTGTTGGAAATCGGACGCTTTGAACTTGCTCGGTATAATAAATCATACTTTTGACT
>JACPVQ010000169.1 GCA_016191645.1 Candidatus Solibacter usitatus | reverse complement strand
TCACTCCCGCCGCCACGGCCGGATTTGAAACCAGCGGCGCGCGCCAGCTCGCCTCCAACCTGCGCGCCTTGTCTCTGCGCTTCAGTTCCGTGCGCGGCCCGAATCAGGATCGCTGGGATTTCTCGCTTATTAAGAGCTTCCCGATTACGGAGAGAATCGTCACCCAATTCCGTGCTGAATCGTTCAATGCGCTGAATCACCCCAACCTGGCGGATCCGAATACCGATCCGACCAGCGCGGCATTTGGGTCGATCACGGGACAGGATTCGCCGCGCTCGTGGCAGTTGTCTTTGAAACTCAGCTGGTAGCGTTCAGTTTGCCAGTGGCGGGTTTTGCTGCCGAATCACGATGTCGATAAGCGCACTGAACCGACAGGTTCCGTGATCTTCTAGACATGAGCATTTTGGCGGTGAGTAAATGGCGCTGCGCGGATGCGAGTTTCTCCATGGCCAGTTCGCGTTCGCTCTGCCTTTCGGCCTGATGCAGGGAAAGATTGGTCAGTGCATCCAGATTGCGTTCGATGCGTTCGAATCGTTCTTCGTGTGACATCGCCGTGATCGCCTACGATTTATTCTAGTACTACTGTGTTATAGGACGCCGCGAGGTCCGCAAGCGTGCTGTCAGCGTTGTACGCGCGGGTATTCAGCGGACGCGCCAGCGCGGAATCGAGGAGGCCCTCATCCCGCAAGCCCCACGCGCCGCCGAACATGGCAAGGCTTTCCTCATGAAGCATCAGCAGCGCCTTCTTGCTGATCCAACGTGGCTCGCCGGTCATTTCGCCAAGGCTTTGAAGGTTTCCCGGTAGTCCTTCATGAACTCACGGCCGGCATCGAGCTGGTCCGCGATAGCCGGGTCGTAAGGCGTGATGAGATAGCCTTCCTTGGTTTCGATGGCAAAGAGGGTATCGCCCTTTTTGACCCTCATGCGCGCAAGCATCTCCTTCGGGATGATCGTCCCAGTGGAAGTCCCTACTTTGGTGAGTTTGAGCGAGGTCATAGCTTTCTCCTTCTATACCTATGACCATTCTAATGCCAACGCTGGGAAGTTCCAAGCTGTGGCTTTCACCAAAGGAGCTCTTCTGGGCAGGTTTCTATCTTTCATGATACTGTTAATGATAGGTAGAAGCTATGCCGATCAGCATCAAGAACGACGAAACGGAAATCCTCGCCCGAAGGTTGGCGGAACTCACAGGGGAGACGCTAACCGAGGCAGTACGTACCGCCTTGGCGGAACGATATGACCGCGTCCGGCGCGACCGCTCCGGCCGATCCCTCGCCGACGAATTGAATGCAATCGCGCTCCGCTGCGCGCGAAGGCCTGTTGTCTCCACTCTGACCGAGGATGAGATCCTGGGGTACGACGAATCGGGAGTGCCCACACGATGACTTTGGACACCTCCGCGGTTCTCGCGATCCTGCAAGATGAGCCCGAGAGAAGGGAATTTGTAACGCATATCGAGCAGTCCGCGCGGCGTTTGATATCGACGGTTTCGGTGCTCGAGGCGGCAATGGTCTTGGAACACAGAAGAGGCGACGACGCCGGCTCAGATCTCGACCTGTTCCTGCAGCGCGGCGCAATTGAATGCGTGCCGTTCGATCAGGAGCAATTGCTGATCGCTCGCACAGCCTTCCGCCGCTTTGGAAAGGGCCGACACTCCGCCAACCTCAACTTCGGCGATTGCGCATCTTACGCCCTCGCGCAATGGTCCGGGGAGCCGTTGTTGTTCAAGGGAGCAGATTTCGCTGCCACCGATGTTGCCCGCGTAATGCGAGTTGACCGATAACATATATTATGTCAACTCACATTCTCGCCCCTTATTTCTCTTGACAACAGCTCGCCGTCTGAGGCAGACTATCACTGTACTAGTGCAGTAGCACAGTGAATTGCGATGCTCTTTCGTCCCAATCCATCGTCGGGCGTTCCCATCTACCTCCAATTAATGGAGCAGGTGAAGCACGGAATTGAAACGGGCGCCATCCGGCCCGGCGAGCAGCTTCCGGGCATCCGTCCGCTGGCGGAAGAGCTTGTCATCAATCCGAACACCGTTGCCAAAGCCTACCGCGAGTTGGAGCATGAGGGCGTTATCGAACTGCGCCACGGCGCGGGTGCGTTCGTCTCTCCCAACGCGCTGGCGAAAAAGCTGGCGGACAAACATCGCCAGGGACAGACCATTGTCGCGGATTCGGTGGCGCAACTGCGCCGTCGTGGACTGAGCGATCAGGAGATCCGCCGCCTGTTCGAGGCGGAGTTGGCGGGGTTGGGCAATACAAAGAAGTAAGAGGAAGGTACTCATGGCTGACCCGTTGATCATCGATACAAACGAGCTTCACAAAAGCTACGGCGATGTGAATGCCTTATGCGGGCTGAATCTGCAAGTACCGCCGGGCTCCATCTGCGGCTTCCTCGGACGCAACGGCGCGGGTAAGACCACCACCATCAAACTGCTGCTCGGCATGGCGCGGCCCACCGGCGGTTGCGCCAGCGTGTTCGGCCTGGACGTCTGCGCGCGGCGTGCCAGCGTGGAGATCCGCCGCCGCACGGCCTTCGTCAGCGACGATAAGAATCTCTACGGATACATGACCGTGGAAGAGATGATCCGTTTCACGAAGGCGTTCTTTCCGCGCTGGCGGGTGGACGCGGAAAAAAGATATCTGCGCAAGTTCGAACTGCCGCCGGATCGAAAAATCAAAGCGCTGTCACGCGGCATGCGCGGGAAGCTGGCGCTGCTGCTCGCGTTGAGCCGCGGCGCGGAACTGCTCATCCTGGATGAGCCCACTTCCGGGCTCGATCCGGCGATGACGGAAGAGGTGCTGCAAGCGCTGGTGGCTCACGTGGCGGGCGAAGAAACCACGGTGTTCTTTTCCTCGCATCAAATCCACGAAGTCGATCAAATTGCCGATCGCGTGACGATCATCGATCGCGGCCGCACCGTGCTCGCAGGCGCGCTCGACGACTTGCGCGGGAACTACCGCCGCATCCAGTTTGTGTTCGCCGGCGATGCCCCGGACGCTGTATTTCGCGCTCCCGGCGTCGAGCGCGTGGTACGCAAAGGACGCGTGCTCACCGTGTTGTCGAGCGCGGGGTCCGATGCGGTTCTGGATGAGGCGCGCGCGCTGAACCCCGTGTCGGTGGACGCCGCTCCCGTCACCTTGAAAGAGATTTTTCTTGAGACTGTCACTACGGAGAATTAAGATGCTTTGGTACAAGTCCTGGATGGAAACCCGCTGGCGATTCCTCATCGGCCTGGCGCTGCTAATGTGTTCCGCGGCGGGCACCGTGCTGGCCTATCCGCAATTGATGAAGTTGCTGCCGCTGGTGCCCAAGCTCGATGTGGGCGGCGAGATCGGCCGGCGCATCAACGAATCGTTGGAACTGGTGCGCGACTACAGAGGCTATGTCTGGGCGCAGTGGTTTCGTCAAAACATGATGCAGATGTGGGCCGTCTTTGCCGTGCTGCTGGGAACCGGCGGCCTGCTCACGCAAACTTCCGGAGGAGGCGCGATGTTCACGCTGTCCTTGCCGGTCACGCGCGCGCAGCTGGTTGGCATTCGCGCGGCAACGGGACTCGCCGAATTGCTGGTGCTCGCCTTCGTTCCTTCGCTTCTGCTGCCTCTGCTTTCGCCCGTCATTGGGGAAAGCTACGGCGTCGGCGACGCGCTCATCCACAGTGCGTGTTTGTTCCTCGCGGGCACGGTGTTGTTCAGCCTGACGGTGTTGCTATCCACGGCCTTCAGCGACGTGTGGCGTCCGGCGCTGATTGTCCTTTGCACCGCGACTGTGGTTGGGCTGGCGGAACGATTGTTTCCCGTCCTTTCGCGCTCCAGTTTGTTTCCTCTGATGAGCGCGGAAACTTATTTTCGCACCAGCGGCGTGCCATGGCTGGGTTTGCTGGCCAGCATGTCCGTGTCTGCGGCGATGCTGTATGCGGCCACACGCAACATCGAGCGGCAGGATTTCTGACGCGCCACGAAATGTTACGGACGCGTCCTCATGCCGCCAAGCGGACCTCCGTTATACTTGGCTCATCACAGGAGCAACGACGATGCCTATCCTTCGCAGACATGTTTGGACGCTGACTACCTTGGGACTTCCCTTCTCGCAATCGGCCGCCAACGCCGCCGCCACACCTTCCGTGCCGGACACATTTCCTTCGCATCCACCGGCCCTGGCTCGCGAGATGGTGGCCGTATCGCACGGGAACGTGAAGCGCGTGCGCGAACTTGTGGCGGCGCGCCCGACGTTGGCCAACGCTTCCTGGGACTGGGGATTCGGCGATTGGGAAACCGCGTTGGGCGCGGCCTCGCATGTGGGGAATCACGAAATCGCTGGGATTCTCATCGCCAACGGCGCGCCGCCCACGCTGTTCTCGGCGGCAATGCTTGGGCAGTTGGAGGTCGTGAAAGCACTGGTCGCCGCGAATCCCGGTGCGCAAAGAATCGGCGGTCCGCACAGCATCAGTCTGTTGGCGCATGCAAAGTCCGGAGGCAAAGCGGCGGCCGAAGTTCTCCAATATCTCGAGTCGCTCGGCGATGCGGGCGCGGCCACGGCTGTGCCGCTGACGGAAGCGGAAATGAATTCGCTCACGGGCACTTATGTGTTCGGCACAGGGCCAAATGATCGCATCGAGATTACCCTCAAGGGCAGTCTCATGTTCACGCGCAAGGGCGCGGACGCCAGAGGCTTGTTTCATTTGGGAGAACGCGCATTCCATCCGGTCGGCGCGAAGCCCGTGCGCATCCGCTTCACGGGGGAGCGCGCGAAGATGGCGCTTACGGTGCACGATCCCGAACCCGTGCTGCGGGCCGAACGCCAATAGGCAACCTCCACTTTGCGCTACCTTCTTTTAATACCGGAAGGAGAGCGGAACGTTGGAGAAATACCTGGTGGTTCTGGCGGGCGCGGGATTAGGCGGCTTAGTTCGCTACGTTGCAGGGGCGTGGATTACGGCGCACTATGCGGGCCGCTTTCCCATGGGCACTTTCCTGGTGAATCTCAGTGGATCGTTTCTCATCGGACTCTTCATGACGCTGCTCTCCGAACGCGCCGCGCATCCTTATTGGCGTCTGTTCCTGGTGGTGGGAATTCTCGGCGGGTACACCACCTTCTCAAGTTTCGAATACGAATTGCTGCAGGCCGCCAAAGAGAGCGAAACTCGCGTTGCGCTGCTGTACGTTTTTGGCAGTGTCGCCGCCGGATACCTCGCGGTATGGTTAGGCGTGCTCGCCGCTAAACGCGGTTAGCCTTCCGAGCCCAGGAAGCGGCGAACCTCGGCTTCCATGCCCGGATTGCAGACCACGCAGTTCCCGGCGTGAATGCTTCGCCCGCCTTTCAGATTGAAGAACAATCCGCCTGCTTCTTCCACAATCACTTGCACGGGCGCCAGGTCCCACGCATGCGCAGATGGCTCCACCCATACTTCGCCATGGCCCCCGGCCACCAGCATGGCGTCGGGTGCGCCGCTCATGCTGCGCACGGCCCAGAATTTGCCCATGAAGTCGATGAGCCGCGGGCCGTATTCGGAAGCGTAGGCTTCGCGCAGCTTGTTGTAAAAAAGCACGGCGCGATCGGCGGTGCTGATATTCGAAACGCGAATGCGGCGGCCATTGCAATACGCGCCCATGCCGCGCCCCGCATAATATTCCTGACTCCATCCGGGAATGTTTACCACCCCGGCAATGATCTGGTCATTCTCTTCCAGGCCGATCAGCACGCTCCACAACGGGCTGCCGCGAGCGAAGTCCCGCGTGCCGTCGATGGGGTCGATAATCCAGCGGCGTCCGCTGCGCGCCTCGCCCGCCGCTCCTTCTTCGCCCAGGAATCCGTCGTCGGGGAACGCTTCGGAGAGCACGGACACTATCAGCTTTTCCGATTCGCGGTCGGCAATGGTCACCGGTGTATTGTCAGCTTTTGTTTCGGCCGTGACGCCTTCGCGTTGATAGCGCAACGCCAACTGGCCTGCGAGGGAAGCGGCCTTGCGAGCCGCTTGCAGTTCTTTTTCCAAATCCATCTAGGCTTCTATTGTAGCCGCCTTCAAGCCGTGGCCTTCCACGCGTTGGCGGCCGTGATGCGCACTTTCGGATTGGAGTGTTTCAACAAGGGGAAGATGGCCGCAACCGCTTCCGCCGTTTTCAGCTTCGATAGTCCGATGATGCCCGCGCATTGCAAATGCTCTTCGGCGCGGGTGAGCATCGTCTTGTAAATGCGCAACGCCTCGGAGGCATTTCCCTGCTCGCGCTGGCCATCGGCGAAGCGCAGCACGGAGTCCGGGTCTTCCGTTTTTGGCCACGTGACGCTGCCCGCCGCTTTACGGCCAATGCGTCCATAGGCGCGCGCGGCGGCGGCGGCGGCATCGGCATTCGACGAACGCATCGCGTCGGCGCATGGCTGCGCCGCTTCGGCGACGCGGCGATGCCCCAGTGCGGCAAGCACGCGCGGCTTGAAATCGTCCTTCGCCGCGGCAAGCGCGGCAAGCAGGGCCTTGTTCGACGCTTCGCCGGGAACGCGTTCCACAGCATAGATCGCCTCTTCGCGCAACGCTTCGTTGCGGAACAATCTGGCGAGAGCCGGCACCGCATCCTGCCCGGCGATATTCGAAAGCAGCCGCAGCGCGTGGACGCGCGCCGCAAACGGCGAACTCTCCGCGGATGCGACGGCCAGCAGTTGTTGCACTGCCGCGGGCCGGTTGGGATGTGCCGCGTCCTTGCCCATCGCGTGCACCATCGTGGTGAGCGCCTCGCGCGCGGCTTTGGCCACGCCCGGATTCGCTGCACCCACAAGTTTGCTCAGATCCGCGATGGCGGAAGCATCCGCGCCGCCCGCGCCGCGCCACGCCGCGAAACGAACGTCCTTGTCGGCGCTTTGAATATCGGCAATCAGTTTTTCGTTGGCCATGATGTCCTCCTACAGATGCCACGGCCCGCGGCCCGGCCTGCTCAACATGCGATTCGCTTCGTCGTCATTCTTTACGCGCTCGGCTACAGGATCCCATTCCAGTTTGCGCTGCAATTGGAAGCCGACGTTGCCCAGAATGCACAGCGACGCCACGCGATGTGCGGCCTCCATGTGCATAATGGGTTTCTCGCGCGACTTGATGCAATCGATGAAATTCTCAATGTGGCCGGGGCTTTGGAAAATCTTCGCGCCGTTCCATGGAGCCTGATATTCCTTTACGCGCGGGTCTGTGGCGGTTCCCTGCCCATCCCCCAACGTCACCGAAATGTGTCCTTTGTCGCCATGATAGACAGCGCCGTAACGAGCGTCCAGTTCTTTCGAAGGAATGCCCGGCTGCGCCCACACCAGCCGCCAATCGGGATTCTTGAATTCGTACGCCACCTGCATGGTGACCGCCGAATCGTACATGCCGTCGTGCGGCGGCTCGCCCGTTGCATCGACGCTCACGGGCCCCGTATGATCGCAATCCATAATCCAATTGGCGATCGACATCACATGCGCGCCGCGATCGCGAATTTGGCCGCCGCCGAAATCGATCATCCAGCGGAATTGCCCGTGTGTGTGTTTGGAATTGTACGGCAGCCAGCGCGCCGGACCCACCCACATGTCGTAATCGAGGCCGGAGGGCGGCTCGGCGTCGGGAGTCCAATCGCCATCGGGGCTGGCGTAGTGCCAGCACAGCACTTCCTTCACTTTGCCGATCTGCCCGTTGCGCACATACATTCCGGCCTGCCACGCCGCGGGCTGCGAGCGGCCCTGCGAACCGATCTGCACTACGCGCGCGTACCGCTCCGCCGCGTTCACCATGGCGCGCCCTTCTTCGATGGTGTTGCAGGCTGGTTTCTCGCAGTACACGTCTTTCCCCGCCTGGCAGGCAAGAATGGTCATCAACGCATGCCAATGATCGGGCGATGCGATGACCACGGCGTCAACGCTCTTGTCATCCAGCAGCTTGCGAAAATCTTTGTACGTCTTGGGACGTCCGCCGACGCGCGTCGCGGCTTCATCCAAACGCTTCGCATCGACATCGCACAGAGCGACAGACCGCGCGGGTGCCGATACGCGGCCCATTCCGCCGAGATTCGGATTCGCCGTGAGGCCCTTGCCCAACTCGGCTTCCGGACGCAGAAATCCCCGGCCGCGCCCGCCAATGCCGATATGACCGAGAGCGATGGTGTCGCTGGGCGCGGGGCCTTGCATGCCCAGGACGCGCGAAGGAACGATATCGAAAAGAGGCACGCTGGCAACAGCGGCCGTTTTAAGGAATCTGCGGCGGGAAGAGGACTTCATAACGGCATCAGCATACAGCCGTTGACGGGTTGCGCGCAAGAGCCACCGCAATGGGAAGACGGATCAACCTTCCTGCGTTTTGCCCGACCGCCAATCCCAACCCATGCGGCGGCCCGCGCGATAGGCCTGGTTCGCCAAGTGCGCCGCACCCGCGGCCGCATGGCCTCTCCAATGGTCTTCCAGGATCGGTTTGCCTTCCCGCACGGCCAACAGAAACTGCGCCTGATGCGAAGTTCCGCGCTCCACCGAAATCTCTTTTGGCTTCGCCGCGCGCACGGGCGCAACGCGCGGACGGCCCTCTTCCGTGAATCCTTTGGAAAGGTAGAATTCCTTGCGCATTTTTTCCGGCCACGAATTTGTTGCGTAGCGCTGCACATCGCTGGACTTCGGTTCTTCGTATTGCGTCATGCCGCGCATGGTGAGTTCCAGTGTTCCTTCGCTGCCCATGATCACCATGCCGCGCGTGCCCGACGAGTTGCCGAGATTCACGTAGAGATCGGCAACGAATTCGCCCGGATATTCGTACACGGAATTCAGCACGTCCGGAACGGTGCGCCCATCTTTCCAGCGGTAAACTCCACCTTGAGAGACGACGGATTTCGGCGCGGGCGCGTCCATCACGGAATGCAATTGCGTCAGCATGTGCACGAACAGATCCGTGGCCACGCCGCCGGAATATTCCCACCAGCAGCGCCAGCGAAAGAAGACGTTGGGGTCGAATGCTTTCTTCGGCGAGGGGCCAATGAAGCGATCCCAATCGATGGTTTGCGGCGATGCGTCGGGCGGCACGGCGTACACCCACGCGCCTTCCGGCGTGTTGCGATGATTCGCCATGCGCACCATGTTCACTTTGCCCAGCGCTCCCGATTTCACAATTTCCCGCGCCTTCAAACTCAGCGCCGACGATCCGCCGCCGCTTCCCGTTTGCAACAACTTCTTCGACTTCTCCACCGCTTTGACAATTTCGATATTCTGCTCAATGCTCCACGCCATCGGCTTTTCCAAGTACACGTGCTTCCCCGCCGACAAGGCATCGAGGGCCATTTGCTTGTGCCAGTGATCGGGCGTCGCGATGACAATCACATCGAGATCCTTGTTGTCGATGACACGGCGATAATCGCGCGTCGTCTGAATTTTGCCGCCGGTCACTTCCTTTGCGCGCGTGAGGTGTCCCTCATAAACGTCGGCGGCGATCACGGGCTGCACGCCGAGTTTCTGAAACTCCTCCAGCAGGAACATGCCGCGGATGCCAATGCCGATGAAGCCGAAGCGCAGTCCGTCCCCCGTTGTGGCCGGCAGCGGCGCGCCTTGCGCCATGGTGTATACCGCTGCCGCTCTTCCAAAATCGCGTCGCGTGATCATAAGAGTACCTCCGATTATTTTGCCGCCGTCTGTCCGCGCCGGTGCGAAAGCAGCCAGTTGTACAGGTCCCATCCTTCATAGGCGCGCATCCAGACGTTGTGCTGCATGTCCTCATGCACGGTGAAACGAACGGCGGGATGCCCGGCCTTCTGTAATGCCGCGGCCGATGCCAAAACCCATTCCGGCCGCACCACGGGATCCAGCCCGCCTTGCACAATCCAGATGGGCAGCTTCGCCGCGGCGATGGGCGCGATCAACTTGGGATTCGCCGCGCCGCAAATCGGCGCAACCGCGTCCCAACGATCCGGATGCGCTCCGGCGAAATGCCACGTTCCGAATCCGCCATAGCTCAGCCCGGTAACGTAGACGCGATCGGCATCGGTGCGGTAATCGCGCAGCGTATCGTCCACCATCTTCAACACGTCTTTTTCATTGACCCACCAACCCAGCGGCGGACCTTCTTCGTTCCAACGCGGCGCGTCCTCGCGCATCTGCCGCGTCATGATGGGAGCGGACGGACGGCGGGCGGCATTCGCGGGAGGAGCCGCGGCCGGACGCGTGGCTTGCTCCATCGCGGGCATCTGCGGGCTGATCATCACAAACGGCAAATCGCGATTCTTCGTCCAGGCTTCCATCAGCGGGCCGTGAGCCAACACTTTTTCCAAATCGCCCAGGCCGTCTCCGCGCTCTCCGCCGCCATGCAGAAACAGCAGCACCGGCCACTTGCGGCCTTTCTCCGATTCGTAACCGCGCGGGAGCAGAAGAAAGTACTCGCGATCTTTTTCCGTAGTCGCGCTGGTGAATCGTTTGCGCAGCAGTTGCGCGCCGGCGCGGCCGTCCACGGCGGTCTGCGCAAAACAGGCGGAAGTGAGGGCGAAAGCAATGGCGATGCGTAGCATGCAGTCATTGTATAACTCCTGTTACGACCCCGCCATGCCCTTGGAATCGACAACTAGCTTACAATCTAATTCTATGTGGAACTGGTTTCAAACTCAGTCAAGAATTCTTGCCGCGTTCGCAGGGGCCGTCATCCTCTGCGCGGTGGCCGTTGCGCAGAGCGCCTCCGGAACTTTTCTCGGCGTCGTCAAGGACGCCACCGGCGCAGTGGTCCCTGGCGTTTCCATCATCATCGTTAACCAGGACACCGGGTTCCGTCGCGAGCTTATGAGCAACGCGCTCGGCGAATATGAGGCGCCTTATGTGCCACTGGGCAATTACACCATCTCCGCGAAAGCCAAGGGTTTCCGCACCGTCGATCGAACCGGAATCAATCTGCAAGTGGACCAGAAAGCGCGCATCGATTTCTCCCTTGCCGTCGGGGACGTCGCCGAAACGGTCACCGTGACCGAGGCCGCGGCCACTGTAAAAGCGGATAGTTCGGAATTCGGCGACGTGGTGCAGAAACGCCAGGTGCAGGAGCTTCCGCTGAACGGCAGAAACTACGTGCAACTGGTCCTGTTGCAGCCCGGTATCACCGCCGGCCAGCAGGGCGGCAACATTGAAGGCGCGGGAGCTTTTGTTCCCCGCGGCACCGGCAGCTTCAACGCCGTCGGCCAGCGCGGCCAGAACAACAACTTCATGGTTGACGGAATCGACAACAACGAGAGCTGGATCAATTCCACCATTCTCCAACCCTCCGTCGAAGCGACGCAGGAGTTCAAAGTCTACCTCGCCAACGCGCCCGCCGAATTCGGCCGCAGTTCCGGCGGCATCGTCAACGTGCAGATTCGCAACGGCACGAACGATCTCCACGGCAGCGTGTACGATTATCTGCGCAACTCTTCGCTCGACGCGCGCGACTTCTTCCAGCGTAAGACCGCGCAAAGCCAGCGCCGCATTCCGGCATTTCGCCAGAACCAATACGGCGTCACGCTCGGCGGGCCCATCAAAAGGAACAACTGGTTCTTCTTCGGCGATTTTCAAGGCTTGCGCCAGGGGCGCGGCCTGAATGTGATTTCAGCCGTTCCCACGGCCGCGCAGAAGAGCGGCAACTTCGGGTCTACCGCGATCTACGATCCACTCACCAATCGACCCGACCCGGCCAATGCAGCACTCATGACGCGCACTCCTTTTGCGGGGAATGCGATTCCGGCGGCGCGCATTCCGCGTCCCTCGCGGCTGCTTGCCAATCTCTACCACGATCCCAACGTCGGCACGAACCAATATTTCTTTTCACCGAATCGCATTCAGCGCGACGATGCATTCAATGTCCGCTCCGACAAAGTGATCGCCCCCAACAAGAACAATCTCTTTGTGCGCGTCAGCCGCGGCCATGACTTCACCGATCTTCCCGGCGCGATGCCGCGGCCCGACAATCCCGGTTTCACCATGGGCAAGTACGCGGGCGGCGATACGGCGCAACTCGCCGACGCTGCCGATTTTCGCCTCACCACTTGGGGCGGCTCCATCAGCGACACGCACATCATCCGCCCTAATCTTCTGCTCGACACGCGCCTTGGTTTTTCGCGCTTCGATTTGTTCGCCGTCCCCAAGGACATGAGCATCAATTCGGCGACGGAACTGGGGATTCCCGGCGCCAATGAAGCGGTGCCGCCATTTTCCGGCGGACTTCCGGCGATTCGCCCCACCGGGTTGGCGTTCCTTGGCGCGAACACGCCAATCCCATCGGTGTCGCAAAACACCAACTATCAGCTCAACGCCAACCTCACGTGGATCAGAGCGCGCCATTCCTGGAAGATGGGGTTCCAAACGATTCGCCGTCATTTGAACTTCTTCGAATCGCAGGATCCGGCGCGCGGCTTCTGGAACTTCAACGCCGAATTCACCAACGACACGCGCGGCGCGGGTGGCAGCCCCATGGCGTCCCTTCTGCTCGGTTTCCCCACGCAGATCAGCCGCGCCACCTTATTCGGAACTTTTGGCCTGCGCGCCTGGGAGCACTCCTGGTTCGTGCAGGACGATTGGAAAGTAAACCGCAGACTGACACTGAATCTCGGTGTTCGCCACGAACTGTTTATGCCGCTCACCGAAGTCGCGGGGCGATTGTCGAACTTCAATTTCGATCCGGTGAACCCGGCGCCGAATCTCATTCCCGCCCTCGGCGGTGACAAGTATGCGGGCCGCTCCGTCGATCCCAATAACTTCGCTCCCCGTGTCGGCTTCGCCTACTCGCTCACCAATAGCGGCAAGACCATTCTGCGCGGCTCGTTCGGCATGCACTATGTGAGCGTGCACTACGCGGGCCAAGGCGCAATTGGACGCAATGTTCCGTTCATGCCGATTCAGGTATTTGCCCCCGGTTCGCTGAATGTGGGACGCAACCTCACCGACGGCATTCCTGTTCCCCGATTCCAGCCGCTACTCTCGGCAGCCGCTGTGCAAACGGCAGCTAGCGCCGGACAGGTGGGACAGATTCAAGCCGTCGACCGCAATACGAAGTATTCCTATTCGGAGCAATGGGGCCTCAACATTCAGCACGAGATTGGACAAGGTTTGTTGCTCGACCTCGGCTACATTGGAAGCCGCGGCGTGCACCTCTTCTCCAGTTACAACATGAATCAGGCGCAACCCGGCACCACCGCACTTGCATTGCGCCGCCCCTGGCAGCCGATCAATCAAATCGCAAACCTGAACTACCTTGGCTACTTCGCCGCGTCTACTTATCACGGCCTGCTTGCCAAGATGCAAAAGAATTGGCGCAACGGAACTTCCTTCATGATGGTCTACACGCAGGGTAAATCCATTGATGACGCCATCAGCGGATCCAGCGGGCAGACGAACAGATCAGGCGGATACCAGAACATCAATGATCGCCGCTCGGCGCGCGGACCATCCACTTTCGACGTATCGCAGCGCTTCGTTCTGAGCGGGACGTACGAACTCCCCTTCGGCAAGGGACGCAAGTTTGCCGGCGGAGGCAACGCGGCGGCGGAGTTCCTGATCGGCGGATGGCAGATCAACTCCATCGCGACCTTCCAAAGCGGACTGCGTTTCACACCGACCATGGCGGCATCGAACTTGAACAATGGCGGCGCATACCAGCTGCCCAATCGTGTTTGCGAAGGCTCGCTGCCCTCGGATCAGCGCTCCATCTCGCGCTGGTTCGATACCGGCTGTTTCGTCGCGCCTCCCGCGCTGACGTACGGCAATTCCGGTTTGGAGATTCTGCGCGGGCCCGGATTGTCGCAGGTTGATCTCGCCATGCTGAAAAACTTTTCGCTGCCCTTCCGGGAGGGCATGCGGGTGCAGTTCCGCGCCGAGGCGTTCAACATCGCCAACCGCGCCAACTTCCGCCTGCCGAACTTCAGCATCGGCGTTCCAGCCGGCGGGACGATCACGAATACACTGACTGGATTCGGCCGGCAGGTGCAGCTGGTGTTGAAGGTGGAATTCTAATCATTCCTTGCCGCGTTTGTACGGCGAGGAAACGTAGTTGCGCGCCTGCCGGGCGGCATCGGAATCCGGCGCAAGCGCGAGGGCGGCGCGGTACGATTCCAGTGCCTGCGCTCGCTGCTGCTTCATGTCGTAGCACTGGCCTAATCGAAGCAGCGCCATGGACGCCGTATTTAAATCCAAGTCTTTCGCCTTCGCCGCCGCTTTGCGCAACTCGGTGATAGCGCCGTCGTAATCGCGATACCAGAACAACAACGTTCCGCGCGACGCGTTGATTTTTTCCGCGGGAAGCGCCGCCAGACCCGGCGTGGCGGCGGCCTTGAGCTTGTCCAACTCGACCAGAGTATCCAGCGCCTTCTGTTTGTCGCCCATGTCGCCGTACATCTGAACCATCTCCAGGCGAAACAAGTAATTGCGCGGATAATCGGCAAGCAATGTTTTCAGTAAAGGGATGGCATCGGCGGGCCGGCGTTCCCGGCGATAGGCGATGCACAGCAGCACTTTCGCATCGGTGCGGTTGATCGTCCCCTGGCTGGCGACGGCTTGCAGCGTGCGGATGCCGCCCTCCTTGTCGCCGCGAAAACCCACGATGAATCCTAACATCTTATAAGTGAACGGAAGGCTGCCGACGACGTAATCGTGGACGCCTTGCACCAGGCGCGCGTCGTGCAGGGAAGGCCGCAGCTGCGTCACGCGCTGGTGCAGTTTGCGCGAAGCGGTGATGTCGCGCAGCGCTTCGGTCCACGATTTGCGCACCAGAAAATTGAAGTTGCCGCGCAAACCATGCGCGACCCCCAACGCGTACATGGCATCGACATCGTCGGCCTTCCGCGCAAGCGCGGCCTGCGTCAGCGACATCGACTTCGCGATGGAGCTTTCGAACAACTTCTGATCGTCGTCGCTGACTTTGAGTTTTTGCCTGCGCAGAAACGGATTGGTTCCCGTCACCAATTCGCTTTCCAGCGCGCCCGAACGCAGCATCTCGCGATAGAGCAGCGCCTGCGCCAAATGATTGTGCGGATTCGCATTGCCCGCGTCCTTCGCCGCGGATTCGCGGAACACCTCCACCGCCTGGTCGAACTCCAGATTGTAAAAGTGATCGTAGCCCTTCGCAGTGAGGTCCTGGGCGGGAAGAATGGAAACCAGCAGGGGTAGGAAAGAGAGCACGCTGCTTTTGATTGTAGATGATGAGCTTTCGTTGGTATATACTGTTGCCAGCGAGGACATTCCCGACCTGTGGCACAGACAAAATCTCTTGTAGGACGCCGATTCTTTTTACGCGCCGCCGGAATCAATCTGGCGCTGCCGATCTTCGATTCGTTGTCGCGCAATGTACTGAGTTCCGGACTTGCGGTTGGCGCCACCAACGCCGCGGCGGCTACCAACGCCCGTCCCGCGCGAATGGTGTGCATTGGAAACGCGTTCGGTTTTTATCCGCCGGCGTTCTTCCCGCAGCGAACGGGCAAGGATTACGAACTGACCACGCTGCTGGAACCCGTCGCACAGCATCGCAAGGACTTTACTCTGTATGCGGGCCTCGATCATGGCGTGAAGGGCGGACACTTCGCCGTTCATTCCTTCCTCAGCGGAGTGCGAGCCATCGACGCGAAAGGAATGCCGGAAGGCAACATCACGCTGGATCAGCGCGCCGCGGAAACCGTAGGCGGTGCAACGCGCTTCCCTTCTCTCACCGTCGGCTCCGAAGACGGACTGCACGGCGGATGCATGATGTGCTGGACGCGCAGCGGCACGCGCATCCCTCCCATTCAAGGGCCTCGCGAACTGTTCCGCAAATTGTTCATCAATGAAACCGAGTCCGACCGCGAGCAGACACGTGATCGCTTCCGCTTGCAAGGGTCCATCCTCGATGCCGTCAACGGCGATGCCAATGCGCTCAAGGGCCGTTTGGATAAGCGGGATCGCGAAAAGCTGGATGAATATTTCACTTCCGTGCGCGACGTGGAAAAAGGCATCGAATTGCGCAAGCGCTGGGCCGACGTGCCGAAACCGAAAGCGGGCATGGATGAGCCGGAAAACAAGGGCCTCGTCTCCGATATTCCGGTTCTGTATGATTTGATCGCCTTGGCGCTGCAAACCGACTCCACGCGCATCGCGACTTTTGAAATCGCCGGAGGATTCGAAGCCGCCGCGTTGGGAGTGCGCAAGGAATATCACGGGCTGTCGCATCACGGGCAGGTGCAGGAGAGCATCGATCTTCTGGTGAAGCTCGAAAAATATCAGATGGAGCAGTTCTCGCGTTTCCTGACGAAACTCAGGGCGATCGACGACGGCGACGGCAATCTTCTCAAGCACACAACTGTGCTGTTTGGCAGCGGCATGGGCAACGGCAATGCGCACACCAACACGAATCTGCCCATCATTCTTGCGGGCGGCGCGTACAAACACGGCGAGTACAAAATGTTTCCGCAAAGCGGCCCGGGAAAAACACAGTTGTCCAATCTCTTCCTCAGCATGCTGCACAAATTCGGCCTGGAAGTGAACCGCTTCGGACTCAGCACGGGTACCCTGCGGGGCCTGGAAACCGCATAAAGATGTCTGGCATCGCGCTTCTGCTAGCGCTGAGCGCGTGGTATGCCCCCGCCGCGGACGACGGCGTGCCGGCATTCCTCGGGGCCTATTGCACCAACTGTCACGGCGAGAAAATGCAAATGGCGGAACGCCGTTTCGATCGCGTGCAATTACCCGCGAACGATGTCGATACCATCATTTTGCTGCAGGACATTGTCGACAAGATGAACCTCGGCGCAATGCCGCCGCAGGCCGCGAAGCAACCTTCCGGCACACAACGCATCGCGTTCATTGAGACGCTCACGCGCGCCATTGCGGAGGCACACGCAAAGCGCAACAGCACGGGCGGAGCCACCGTTCTGCGCCGCCTCAACCGCCGCGAATACATCAACACCGTTGGCGATTTGATGGCTATCAATATGTCGATGTTCGACCCTACGACGCGCTTCCCGCGCGATCAGATGGTGGGACACATGGACAACATCGGCGATGCATTGTCGACTTCCGGCTATCTGTTGGAACAGTTCCTGGATGCCGCCGATCAAGTCGTGGAGAAGGCCTTCCGTGTTCGCGAACGCGCGGCTGTGAAAACCTGGACATTTCATGCGCCGTTTCGACAGCAGCCAGAACTCGATCCCGCGCATCGCTCCGCCCATGGCATGAGTTACCTCTCTCTCTATGAGACGTCAAAAACCGTGCGCCAAGAGGGTTCCTATGGAATGCTCCACGAGTTCGCGCAGGGCGTTCCCGCCGACGGTTTTTACGAGATCAAAGTGCGCGCGGAGGCGATGAACCGCCGCCATCCATATGAGGCGCGCATCTTTAATATGGATCCGGATGCTCCGTTTCGATTAGGGGTGGTTCCGGGCAATGCGCGCATCGGCGCGCTGCATCATTCACAACCCATGGAGCCGCAGTTAGGCGAAGTCACGCTGGACGACAACGGACCCGAATCGCATACGTTTCGCATTTGGCTGGACGCCGGCTTCATGCCGCGGTTCACCTTTCCCAACGGCATGATCGACGGACGGCGGGCCTTCACGCAGATTCTCAACCGCTACCCGCAATTGTTACCGCCGGATCAACAGGATTATCCGCGCGGCATTTTTCTGGCGCGTCCGCATGTATTGAAGTACGCCAAAATGCCGCATATCCGCATCACGGAAGTCGTCATCAAAGGACCCTATTACGATACGTGGCCGTTAGCGAGCCATGGTGTGCTCTCCGGCGGCGGCGCGCGCGAAGTTCTTACGGCGTTTGCACGGCGCGCTTACCGCAGGCCCGCAACGACGGCGGAACTGGTCACTCTGAGGGCGCTGGTGACTGCGCGGCGCAAAGTAGGCAGGCCGCCGCGGGAGGCTTTGCAGGATGGACTCAAAGCGGCCCTGTGCTCACCGGCATTCCTCTATCTTTCGCAGGCAAACGACGGCCGTTATCTGGACGCGCATGCCCTGGCGTCGCGGCTTTCCTACTTCCTCTGGTCGACGATGCCGGATGAAGAGTTGTTCTCGGCAACCTCCGCATTGGCAAAGCCGGAAGCGCTTCTGGCACAAACGCGGCGCATGCTCAGTCATCCCAAATCGCAGGGGTTCGTGGAAGGATTTCTCGATAGCTGGCTTAATTTGCGCAGCCTCGGCGACATGCCGCCCGATCGCGATGCTTTCGAACGCTACTACGCGCACGACCTGCAGACCGCGATGAGAACGGAGACGCAGATGTTCGCGCGTCATCTTCTCGACAAGAATGAGAGCATCCTGAATTTTCTTGATTCCGATTTCACTTTTGTGAACAAGCCGCTGGCCAAGCTCTATGGGATGGATGCCGGAATGAGCAGTGTCGACGGGCACCGTTTCCGGCAAGTGAAAATCACCAATCCGATTCGCGGCGGGTTGCTGGGTCAAGGCAGCGTGCTCACCGTATCGGCAAATGGAATCGAGACGTCGCCGGTGACGCGTGGAGTTTGGATTCTGGAAAACATTTTCGGGACGCCGCCCGCGCCGCCGCCCGATAACGTGCCCACCATTGATCCCGATGTGCGCGGCGCGAAATCGATGCGCGAGATTCTCACCAAGCATCGCGAAAGTCCGGCCTGCATGTCGTGCCATGTGAAGATCGATCCGCCCGGCTTCGCTTTGGAAAGCTTCGACCCCATCGGCTCATGGCGCGACAAGTATCCGAACAAAGTTCCCATTGACCCGTCGGGCCAGTTGGAAGACGGCAAATTGTTTAGCGGCGTCGCGGAATTGAAGAAACTGCTGCTGGAACGCAAGCCTCAATTCGCACGCATGTTGACCGAACGCATGCTCACCTACGCTTGCGGACGCCGCATGGAAGCGCTCGACCGCCCGCGCGTCGATCGCATAGTGAAAGAGTTGGCGGCGCGCGGTTATGGCTTCCGCGATCTGGTCGAACTCGTGGTTCTCAGCGAACCCTTCCGCTCGAAATAGTGGGGCAGATCTCCCGATCTGCCGCGGGATCTCCAGATCCCGCATGGCCTCGCATGAGGCCATCGGCTGCTTTGCAGCCGAATCGGCGTACGATCACTTTCGGCAGAGCCGGTCTGGAGACCGCCTCGCAGATCTGGAGATCTGCCCCACACAAAATCGGCAAGTGTCCAAACTCCGGTCTTGGGACAGCGGTCTGATAGAATTGTTGATTCACCCCAATGAAAGCACTCCTTCTCAAACAGTACATGGAATTGGAATACACCGACATGCCCGATCCGGCCATCGGTGACGACGACGTGTTGATCCGCGTGGGCGCGTGCGGCATTTGCGGCAGCGACATCCACGGCATGGATGGCAGCAGCGGCCGCCGCATTCCGCCGCTTATTATGGGCCACGAAGCGTCGGGCACGATCGTCGAAACCGGACGCGGCGCCGGCAAGTGGAAAGCGGGTGATCGCGTGACATTCGATTCCATGATCTCCTGCGGCAAATGCCACTTCTGCCGCGCGGGCAACATCAATCTTTGCGAAAGCCGGCAAGTGCTGGGCGTGTCCTGCGGCGACTATCGCCGTCATGGAGCATTCGCCGAATACCTTTCGGTTCCGCAGAACATTCTGTATCGCCTCTCCGACGCGGTTCCGTTTGAGCACGCGGCAATGATCGAACCCATCTCCATCGCCGTGCACGCGGCGAACCTCACTCCCATTCGCATGGGAGACACGGCGTTGGTTGTGGGCACGGGAATGATCGGCTTGCTCACGGTGCAAGCCGCGCGTGTCGCCGGATGTACCAGAGTCTTCGCCGTTGATTTGGACGATACGAAACTCGCGCTCGCGCGCAAACTTGGCGCGGATGAAACATTCAATCCCAGAACCGATGACGTGGTGAAAGCGATTCAAGATCGCACCGATGGCCGCGGCGCGGATGTCGCCTTCGAAGCCGTCGGCGCGACGGATCCCATCAAGACGGCCATCGCCGCATGCCGCAAAGGCGGAACCGTGACGCTCATCGGCAACATCACGCAGAAAGTGGAACTGCCGCTGCAACAGGTGGTCACGCGCGAGATCCGACTGCAAGGCACGTGCGGATCGTCGGGCGAATATCCGGCCTGCATCGATCTTCTGGCCCGCGGACTGATTCAAGTGGAGCCGTTCATCAGCGCGCAAGTGCCACTCTCCGATGGCGCGCAATGGTTTGAGCGGCTGTACAAGCACGAGCCGAACCTGATGAAGGTCATCTTGCGCCCCTAACGCGCGAAAGGATTTTCTTTTATGAACCAGCCATTTTTCGATCTCAGTGGACGTGTGGCCATTGTCACCGGCGCAAGCCGAGGCTTGGGCCAATACTTCGGACGCGCACTGGCAAAGGCCGGCGCCGATCTCATCATCACTGCGCGCAAGCTGGACACGCTCGCCGGGTTTCAAAAAGAAGTGGAGGCGATGGGCCGACGCGCAGTGCCGTTCGAATTGGACGTGCGCGACCATGCCAGCATCCAACGCTTCGGCGAGGCCGCTGTGAAGGCGTACGGCCACATCGACATTCTGGTGAACAACGCCGGGTGCAATGTGCGTAAGCCGGCTCTGGAAATCTCCTGGGACGATTGGAACCTGGTCCTCGACACGAATTTGCGCGGAACGTTCTTCGCCTCTCAAGCAATTGCCCCGCACATGATCGCCCGCGGCTACGGACGCATTGTCAACATCGGCTCCGTGACCAGTGTGTTCGGATACGCCGGGCTAACACCCTACACGGCCAGCCGCGGCGGCGTGAAACAAATGACCATGAGTCTGGCCGACGACTGGGGCAAGCACGGCATCACCGTGAACTGCCTTGCGCCGGGCTGGTTTCGCACGGAGCAAAATAAAGTTCTGTACGAAAACCAGGAGTGGCTGGAATACCTGAACGATCGCATCCCCGTGAAACGCCCCGGCGCGCCGAACGATCTGGATGGAGCCGTGGTGTTCCTGGCGTCGGAAGAAAGCCGCTACGTGACGGGGCAAACGCTGCTGGTGGATGGCGGAATTTCTACCGGCGCAACGCGGGCCACCGTGGCGAAGAAGTAGTGCGCAGACGGGGTACAATGAGAAATTCCCCGCATGTTGGAAACGCAACTGGAAACACTGGCCGGCACTGTTCGTGCGCGCATTCTCGCCGCGCAAACTCCTGACGAGTTGGAAGCAGTGCGGGTCGAAGCGCTGGGACGCAAGGGAACCATCGCCGATATCAGCAAGGGCATGGGCAAGCTTGCGCCGGAGGAAAAAGCGCGCATCGGCAAGCTGCTCAACACCACCAAGACGGGCCTCGAATCGGCGCTGGCGGAACGTCAGCAGGAGTTCGCCGCGGCGGCGTTGCGCGCGCGTTTGGACGCCGAATGGCTGGACGTTACGCTGCCAGCCGCGGGTACGCGGCCGGGTTCGCTGCATCCACTTACGCAGATTCAACAGGAACTGGAAGACCTGTTCACCTCCATGGGCGTCGCCGTTCTGGACGGACCCGAAGTGGAATCGGAGTACAACAACTTCGACGCGTTGAACATTCCCGCCGATCATCCGGCGCGCGATATGCAAGATACCTTCTGGCTATCCGCAGGGCAATGCCTCCGCACGCACACTTCGCCCGTGCAGGTGCGCGGTATGGCGCGGCTGGGTCCGCCGCTGCTGATGATCGCCCCCGGGCGTGTCTTCCGCAACGAAGAAGTTGACCCCTCGCATGAGCACACCTTTTATCAACTGGAAGGCATGATGGTGGATCGCGATGTCTCCATCGCCCACATGCTCTTCTTCATGAAGACGCTCTTGAAGCACATCTTCCGACGCGATGTCACCGTGCGCTTGCGGCCGGGTTATTTTCCATTCGTCGAACCGGGCTTCGAACTCGACATACAATGTCTCATCTGTAACGGCGAGGGATGCCCGGTGTGCAAACAAAGCGGCTGGGTGGAACTGTTGCCCTGCGGATTGGTGCATCCCAACGTGCTGCGCATGGGCGGCATCGATCCGGAACAATGGGGAGGCTTCGCCTTCGGATTGGGCCTTACGCGCCTGGTGATGATGCGCTACGGAATCGACGACATCCGCTATCTGCAAAGCGGCGATCTGCGTTTTCTGCGCCAGTTCTAATTTAAGGATTCATCCACTTGAAGTTTTCCTATAACTGGATTCGCGAACTTGTTGACGGGCTTGATGCCTCGCCGGCGGATTTGATGCGTCTCATCACTATCAAGACCGCGGAATGCGAAGGAGTGGAAGAGACCGGCGGTCACTTTGCGTCTGTCGTCAAAGCTCGCGTGCTCTCCGTCGAATCGATGGGCGAGAGCCACAATCGTAAGGCAACCATCGATGCCGGCGGGCTCGGGAAGCGCACGGTTGTTTGCGGCGCGCCGAATTGCAGGCCGGGCCTCATCACGGCGTACGTTCCCGCCGGAACTTCGCTGGACGGAAAACAGATTGGACGCCGCGTCGTGGAAGGCGTGGAATCGGACGGCATGCTTGCCTCGGGAGCGGAGATCGGGCTCAATCGCGATCACGAGGGCATCGTCGAGTTGGAGGGCGCGCCCGGTGAGCCCGTGGACGGATGTGTCCCCGATGCCATCATCGAGGTGGACAACAAATCGTTGACGCACCGGCCCGATTTGTGGGGCCATCATGGGATGGCGCGTGAAGTGGCGGCGATCACGGGGTCGCGCCTTCGTGAGCCGGCGGACTGCTCACGGATCGATAAAACATCTTCTCCTATAAATGTTTCCATAGAAAACTTCGAGCTTTGCCCGAGGTACAGCGCGCTGGTTTTTGAAAACGTGAACGTGCGGCCGTCCCCGCCCTGGCTGCAATACCGCTTGCAGGCCGTGGGACTGAATCCCATCAACAACATTGTCGATGTGACCAACTACGTGATGGCCGAATTGGCGCAGCCGATGCATGCCTTCGACGCGGACAAACTAACCGGCGGCGCCATCGTCGTCCGCAACGCGCGGGAAGGTGAAACGATTGCGGCGTTGAACGGCGAAAGCTACGCGTTGACGCCCGCCGCCCTGCTGATCACCGATGCCCAAGGGCCCATCGCCATCGCAGGCGTGATCGGCGGAATGGACAGTTCTATTTCGGGGTCCACGACGCGGATCGTGCTGGAAAGCGCCTGCTTCCATGCGGCGTGCATCCGGCGCACCTCATCGCGATTAAAGCTGCGCACCGACGCTTCCATGCGCTTCGAGAAGTCGCAGGACCCGGTGAATACGGAACGCGGCTTGGCGCGCGCGTTGGAGCTGCTGATGATGGTCTCGCCGGGAATCCGGTTGGTGGGCGGCATGGCCGATTGCGCAGCGTCGCCAAAGCCGCGGACGGTGATCGACTTGCCCATGGATTGGCTGCGGCGCAAGCTGGGCCGGGAGATCGAGCAATCGGAAGTCGTGCGCATTCTGAAGGCGCTGATGTTCGTCGTCGATGAGCCCGAGCCCGGCTTGCTGCGAGTTACGGTGCCCTCGTGGCGGGCGACGAAAGATATTTCCATCAAGGATGATTTAGTGGAAGAGGTCGGGCGCATGATCGGGTACGCGACTATCACTCCCATTGCGCCGGCCACGCCGACTACGCCTCCGCCCGCCAATGCGCGCCGAAAACTGCATCGCGAACTGCGGCAACTGGTGAGCGCGCAGGGCTTCGATGAGGTCTACAACTATTCCTTTTTCAGCGAAGACGCTGCGCGCAGATTTGGATTGGACCCGGCGGCGCACTGCGCCGTGGCGAACCCCATCTCCACCGAGCAGAGCCTCATGCGCATGTCGCTGGTGCCCGGCATCTGGCGGAACATTCAGGACAACGCGCGGCACTTCGGCGAGTTCCGCATCTTTGAAATCGGCAGCGAGATTCACAAACAGGATGGCGATCTTCCCAACGAAATTCCGCACTTGGTAGCCGCGGTGTTTCAGCACACCAAGGAAACAGGTCCGTTCTACGAGATCAAGCGGCTTGCGGAATGCGTTCTGCCGGGTTGCGTTCCGCAGCCATCCGCGGCGCGCGATTTCGAGCATCCCTCGCGCGCGGCGGAACTCGCATGGCGCGGCAAGACCGTGGGCCGCGTGTTCGAATTCCATCCGCAAATGGTGGAAGGGCGCGCCGTCGTATTGGATATCGATCTCGGCGTTGTGGAAGAACTCGGACCAGAGGGAAAACGATACCGGCCGATCCGCCGCTTTCCATCCAGCGCATTCGATCTATCCGTCATCGCCGCGCGCCGCGCGCTGTCGGGCGATCTGGAGACCGCGCTGCGCCGCCTCGCCGGACCCATGCTGGAGAGCATCGAATTCCTGCGCCAGTACGAAGGAGAACCGCTTGCCGCGGGAGAGAAGAGCGTGTCGTTCCGGCTCACCATCGCATCGAGCGACCATACGTTGTCCAACGAGGAGACCACCGCGGTGCGCGACGCCGTGATCCAAGGCATGCGTGAACTTGGCTTCGAAATGAGAGTTTGATGAAACCGCTTCTGCTCGCCGTGGTGGTCATCGCCCATCGCGGCGAACACATCCATCACACCGAGAACACGCTGGCCGCGTTTCAGGCGGCGCTCGATGCGGGAGCCGATTATTACGAAGTGGATGTGCGCACCACCTCCGACGGCAAGTTGGTGTTGATGCACGATGCCACGGTGGATCGAACGACGAACGGCAAGGGCGCGGTTGCGGAGATGAGTTTCGATCAAGTACGCGCGTTGCGCACCAAGGACGGCAGTGGCGTGCCCACATTTGAAGAGGCATTGTCATTGGCGCGCGGTCACGGCGGAGTGTATGTCGATGTGAAACGCGCGGCGGCCGCGGATTTGTTGGCCGCGCTCGACCGGCAGAAGATGACGGATCATGTCGTGGTCTATGGCGGCTTCGATTATCTCAGGCAGCTGCAATCGCTGCGGCCGTCGATCAAAGTGATGCCCGAATCGGTGAGCGTCGCGATGACACGCAAGATCGTTGAGGAACTAAAGCCGAAAGTGATCGCATTTTCGGCGCGTGATTGGACGGACGACATCATCGCGGTAGCGCGCGCCGGCGGCGCGGACCTCTACGTCGATCGCCTGGGCAGCGCCGATAATCCCGCGGCATGGCAGGATGCCATCCATCGCGGGGCCGCCGGCATTCAAACGGACAAGCCGGGCGAGTTAGTACGCTTCCTTCGCGCCAAAGGTTTGCACAGATAAACGCTTACGCGTACTTCTCTTCAAGTCAGGCCGAGGTGCGTTTCAACCAACCGCCGGGAAAGAACGTGCATTTGTAGCGTTCTTCCAACGCCACATCGGTTTGAAACCCGCGCGGCGTGGAGAGAAAGTCGCGCATCGCTTCCATCGGGCCGGGACCGTGCGACCGGGAAACCGGATGGCCGTTGACGTTCGTGTCTTCCACCACCAGGTAGCAGCCTTCGGTCACCAGCGGCGCGTAGAGACTCAGTTCTTTGCGCACATGGCTGCACGAGTGGTCCGAATCGAGAATCACCATCACACGTTCCCCGGGCTGAATCTGCCGCTTCACGTGGTCGAAGATAGCGGCATCGGTGGAGGAGCCGAGAACATATTGAATCCGCGGATGCTCCGGCACGCCTTCCGGTTGCCGCGAAAGGTCCACGGTTACAATGCGGCCGTTGCCCATGAGGTCGCAAAGATTCGCCAGGTAGAGGGCGCTGCCTCCGCGGAAGGTGCCGGTCTCCACAATTAAATCGGGCCGTGTTTCCCAAAGAATATCGTTGTAACGCCACATGTCGAGCGGCAGTTTCATCAACGGCACGCCAAGCCAATTCGTTTTCGTCCACGTTTTTTCGCCATCGCGATAGTAGAAGTAGTGAAACAACAGGTTCACCGGTTTCTCCAATGCGCGAATGGCCTGATGGCGACAAACGTAAAGTACGGCGCAGGCTAAGAATGCAATGCCAATGGGAATGATCATGAGACTTGACGCTCCACACAGTATAGGGGAACCGGCGCGGCGGCGCTAACGAGACAGAACAGGGATATCATGGTTGCACAATCATGATCGGAGGTCTCTATGAAGGTTTTATCGGCAGTTTTCCTCGTGCTCATTATGGCCGCGTTCCGCATGGACGCCCAGAATGTCGCCGGATCCATCAAAGGTTCCTTGTTTGATCCCGCGGCCAGCCCCGTCCCGAACGCCGATCTCATTCTGACCCATGCCGGCACGGGCGCATCCACTACCGCAAAATCGAACGCCGCGGGCCTGTTCGTTTTTCCCAGTGTGCTCGCGGGCACTTATCGCATCCAGATCCATCAGCCCGGGTTCCGCCGTCAGGAGATCTCCTCGATTGACATCACCGCCGGCGAGATTCGAGATTTGGGAAACATCACGCTGCAACTTGGCGAAGTGAAAGAAGCCGTCACTGTGATCGACACGCCGCCCGCGATGCAACTGGCGAGCGGGGAGAAAAGCGGTCTGGTGAGCGGCGACCAGATGAACGAACTTGCTCTCAAAGGGCGCGACTTTTTCGCCCTGGTCAGCCTTCTGCCCGGAGTGGTAGACGACGGCAGCGTGAGCCGCGAAACGGCCTCGCACGGCGCGTTCGCGGGAATCAGCATCAACGGCGGACGCTCCGATAACAAGAACTTCACCGTCGATGGCATCGGCGCGTTGGACACCGGAAGCAACAACACCGTCCACTACGAGCCGAACATGGACTCCATCGCCGAAGTGAAAGTGCTGACGTCGAATTATCAGGCCGAGTACGGGCGCAGCGCCGCCGGTCTTATCAGCGTCGTCACCAAAGGCGGCGGCCAGAAGTTTCACGGCAGCGGGTGGTTCAACTACCGCCACGAACAGTTCAACGCGAACAGTTTTTTCCGCAACCGTACGGGTCTCATCAAGCCACCCTACCGCTATCGCATCGGCGGATACAGCATTGGCGGGCCCATCTACATTCCCAACAAGTTCAATAGCGGCAAGAGCAGATTATTTTTCTTCGCCTCGCAAGAGTTCACGCGGCAGAAGGTGGACAGTGGCGCGCAGTTCCGGTTGATGCCCAGCGAACTGGAGCGCGCCGGGAATTTCTCGCGCACCCTCGATACCAACGGCAGGCTGGTTCCCATCATCGATCCGGATACAAAGACGGCATTCCCCGGCAACATGGTTCCCGCGAATCGGTTCAACAGGTATGGGCAATCGATTTTGAATTTCTTTCCCTTGCCCAATTACACCGACCCCGATCCAACCTTGGTCAACAGCCAGAACTACAAGGCCACCGCCAGCGGCGTGCGGCCGCGGCGCAATGACATGCTGCGCTTCGACGCCTATGCCAGTTCGAAACTGAACGGGTATTTCCGCTGGATTGCCGACACGGAGCAGACCGTCGATCCGTTTGGTCAATTCAACTTTCTACTCTCGCCCACCATCGCGCCCAATCCGGGTCACGGCTACGCGGGCCACGTCACCTACACCATCTCGCCTTCCCTGCTCTATGAATTCACGCTCGGCAAGAGCTTCAACATTGCCGGTGGACGGCCCATCGACCCCGAAGCCGTGTCGCGCGGCAGAGTCGGCGATCTGCCGCAGTTGTTTCCCAACAAAGTGACCAGCAGCGCTCCCACGGAATTAAACGATTCGCGGCAGATGCCGAACATCCAATTTGGCGGCACGCCCGTCAATCCGCCTTCGGTCACCGTGAACAACAAACAGCACGTGAATCACAATGACACCTACGATCTGACGAACAACATCAGTTGGGTCAAGGCGTCGCACAATCTGAAAGCCGGCGTTTACTATCATCACAACGACAAGGTTCAGATTCAGGGCGACGCGTGGAACGGCGTGCTGAATTTCGCCGTGGACCGGAACAATCCGTTCAACACTGGTCACGGATACTCGAACGCTCTGCTGGGATATTTCAACACGTACAACGAATCGACGCAGGGTGCGAACTTTCACGCCAAGTACTGGTCCGTGGAGTTTTTCGTGCAGGATAACTGGCGCGTCAGCCGCCGTCTGACGCTCGATTACGGCATGCGCTTCTATCATCCGCATCCGCAAATCGACGAGAACTTTTCCATCGCCACGTTTCGCGCCCAGGATTACGAGCCCGCCAAGGCTCCGCGTTTGTATCGTCCCGGCTTCGACGCCAATCGCAATCGCGTGGCGGTGGATCCGGCCACCGGCGCGACGACGTTTGCCGCGCTCATCGGGCAATATGTTCCGGGAACCGGCGACGCGGCGAATGGAATGCGCGTGGCGGGCAAGGACGGAAATCTGTGGGGCGTGTTCCGCGTGCCGGCGATCAGTCCCGCGCCGCGATTCGGATTTGCCTACGACCTGTTTGGGAACAGCCGCACGGTTCTGCGCGGCGGCATCGGAGTGTTTATCGATCGGGTGCGCCAGTTGATCAATGCCAACACGTTGAACAATCCGCCGGTCTCCTATTCGCCCACGGCCTACTACGGCAACCTGGCAACGTTCACGCAAACAGGGACGCAGGCCGGCGCGGGACTGGGGCCTTCCAACATTACTTACACGTTTCCAGCGGGCACCGCGCAGCAGCCGTCCATCATGAGTTACAGTCTGGGCATTCAACATGCGCTACCGGGACGAACCGTGCTGGATGTTTCCTGGGTGGCCAACATTTCGCGGCATCTGCTACAGGCGCGCAACATCAATCCCATTCCCATTGGCGCTCGACTAAACCCGGCGAATCAGGACCCGACGCAGCCCGGACGTCCGCTGCCCGATAATTTTCTGCGGCCCTATGCGGGCATCGGCGATTTGATCACCTATGAATTCGCATCGGCTTCCAATTACAATTCGCTGCAGGCTCAGGTGCAGCGCCGCATGAGCAAAGGCTTGCGCTTCGGCGGCGCGTTCACGTGGGCCAAATCGCTGGGCGTCGCGAACACCTACGCCGGCGCGGTGAGCCCGTACTTCGCACCGCGGCAACGCAATTACGGACCGCTCGATTTCGACCGCCGGCTCATTCTGGCGGTCAATTACACGTACGATTTGCCGCGGCTCGGCGCGATGTTGCGCAATCGCTACATCGGCGCGTTCACGGACCGTTGGATTGTATCCGGAGTTTCCACGTTCACCACCGGCGGCCCGCTGACTCCATCGTTCACCACGACCGCGGCAACGGAGATTTCCGGATCCACCGAAGCCGCGCGCATCACCGTCGTGGGCAGTCCCAATCTTCCCAACGGCGATCGCAACTTCTTCCGCAACTTCGCAACGGAGGCGTTTGCACCCACGCCGGTAGGCAGCTTCGGCAACGCGGGCGTGGGCATTCTACGCAAACCGGGGTTGAACAATTGGGACATCGCGGTGAGCCGCGCATTCAACGTTGGCCTCGGCGAAGCGCGCCCGCTGCTGCTGCGCGCGGAATCGTACAACACGTTCAATCACGCGCAGTTCACGAACATGAATGTCGCGGCGCGATTTGATAACGCCGGAAATCAGACCAACTTGAATTTCGGCGCGTTCACTACCGCGCGCGATGGGCGTGTGGTTTCGTTCTCCCTACGCCTGCGATTCTGAAGCTGTACAATCTGCACATGCCGATCCTTTTGGCCGTAGCTCTCGCCGCGTTGTGCGCAAGCGCGCAGACGATCACCGCCTCTCTGGAAGGGATTGTGAAAGATCCCACGGGCGCCGTCATCGCCGCCGCACGCGTGCAGATTGTCAACGCCGATACGCAAGTTGCCACGTCATGGAACTCTGACGGCGTGGGACGATTTCTCGCGCCATCGTTACCGCCCGGCTCTTACTCCGTGATCATCGAAGCCGCCGGCTTCAAGAAGATGGAGCGCAGCGGCATTCTGTTGCAAGTGAATCAGGCCGCGCGAATGGAAATCACCATGGAGTTGGGCGCGGCTACGGAAACGGTTTCCGTGCGCGGGGAAGCGCCTCTGCTGGAAAGCTCCAGCGCCGCCATGGGACAAGTTATCGACAACAGAAGCATTGTCAATCTCCCGTTGAATGAGCGCAATTCGTGGTCGCTGGTCTTTCTCGCGCCCGGCGTCAATGGCAGCGTCGGCGACAAATACAACAATGTGAACATCTCCATTAACGGCGGCCGCCCCGGCAGCGCCAACCTGATGGTGGATGGCATTCCGTCGGCCACGGCGCTGTCCAATCCCATCTCCGGCTTCACCATCTTCCCGTCGGTCGACGCCGTGCAGGAGTTCAAGGTGGAAACCAACACCTACTCCGCTGAATTCGGACGCAGCGGCAGCGGGGTGATCAACATGATCTACAAATCGGGAACGAACCAACTGCGCGGAACCCTCTTCGAGTTTCTGCGCAACTCGAAGCTGGATGCCAACGACTTTTTCGCCAACACCGCCGGCATCGGATTGCCCGCTTTCAAGCGCAATCAATTCGGGACCACCGTTAGCGGGCCCGTGGTTCTGCCTAAGCTGTACAACGGCCGCAACCGATCGTTCTTCCTGTTCAGCTTTGAAGGATTGCGGCAATCCTCGGCGGGCAACCTGTCGGCAACCGTGCCCACGGCGCAACAGCGCGCTGGAGATTTCTCGCGCACGCGCAACGCCGCCGGAAACCAGATCAATATTTACGATCCCGCGACGACGACGCAATCCGGCACGGGGTTCACGCGGCAGCTCTTCAGCGGCAATGTGATCCCCTCATCGCGATTCGATCCCGTGGCGCGCAACGTGGTTTCCTATTACGCGGTTCCCAACGCGGCGGGCGCGCCCAACACCGGCGCGAACAACTACCTGGCCGCCGCGGCGAACGTCAATAACATCGATAACATCGATGCGAAGTTCGACGAGAACATCAACGAGCGTCACCGTTTCTTTGTGCGGTTTTCCCGCCGCACCGACGACGCCGTACCGCCGAACTATTTCCCCCAGGAGATCGCCATCGCGCAAGGCGGCGTGACCATTCGCGATACGTTCACCAACGGCGCATTCGATTACACACTCAATTGGAATCCTACGTTTCTCATCGGCCTGCGCTATGGATACGGACGATCCACGGAAAACAGAATTCCGCGCAGCCAGGGATTCGACCCCGTGCAGCTGGGCCTGCCGGCGTACATGCGGAACGCGAATGCCATTATGTTCCCGGGCTTTCAACCATCCGGTTATTTTTCTCTGGGCAACGGGTTCGCATCGCAATGGGGACCGGCCGGCTACAACACGCACTCGCTCGGCGTAAACAACATGAAGGTGTTCAGTAAACACCTGTTCAAATTCGGGACCGATATTCGCGTGATGCAGGCGAACGTGCAGCAGGGCGCGAACGTCGATGGCGGGTTCTCGTTCGACCGCACGTTTACACAAGGGCCGAATCCCAATGCCGCCACCGCAATCGCCGGCGACGCCATGGCTTCCTTTCTGCTGGGCGTTGGCACAGGTTCGCTGACGCTGAACAATCGCATGAATGCCACCACGGGCAAGTACGTTGGGTTTTATGCAGCCGACGATTGGAAGATCACCTCGCGGCTCACCTTGAACATCGGCCTGCGTTACGGTTTCGATTTCGCATTCACGGAGCGCTTCGACCGGATGAACGTGTTCGATCCAACGGCGGCTTCGCCTCTTGCCGCGGCCGCTGGATTAGACGGTTTGAAGGGCGGTCTTTCGTTTCTCGGGTCCGGCGGACGCGGCCGCAGGCTCACGCAAACCGACTTGTTCGCATGGGATCCGCGTTTCGGCTTTGCTTACCAGCTACGCAAGCGTACCGTGATACGCGGCGGCTACGGAATCTTCCACGCGCCCTCGCTCCGCTCCGCGCAAAGCCTCAATTCGAACACCGGATTCAGCAGCACTACGCAATTCATCGCCGCCGCCAACGGCGTCTCTCCCACCAATTTCCTGCGCGACCCATTTCCAGGCGGATTGCTTCCCGTCACCGGGAATGCCGCCGGCTTGCTGACCGGCGTGGGAACCGCGATCACGGCGGCGATGGACGGCGACTACCGCATCCCTTACACGCAAAACTGGAGTGCGAACGTGCAGCAGCAACTGCCTGCGAACATTCTTCTGGAAGCGGGCTATACAGGGAATCGCGGCCTGCACCTTTCCTTTGGCAACTACAATTTGAATCAACTGCGGCCGGAACAATTGTCCAGCCAGTTGCAGCAGCAGGTACGAAACCCCTTCTTCGGACAGATCGCCACGGGCACGCTGTCGACGCCCACCGTTCCGCTCAGCGCGCTGTCATCGCCCTTTCCGCAGTTCCTCAACGTCGGGTTGCAATTCCCTTCCGGATCGAACGCGCTCTACCATTCCTTTCAACTCAAAGCCGAGAAACGTTTCAGCAAGGGAGTGAGCTTTTTGCTTTCCTACACGGCGCAGAAGCTGATGGACAACAACTCCATCATCGCCGTGGTTGGATCGAACGCGGCCAGCCAGAATATTTACGACCGGCGCGCCGATTGGTCCGTTTCCGCCAACGATGTTTCGCAGCTGCTCGCCTTGAGCTACGTTTACGAATTGCCGTTTGGCCGCGGACGCCTCTTCGGCGGGTGGCAGGTAAACGGCGTGTTCGCGGCGCAAACCGGATTACCGCTGGCGTTGAGCACGCAGAACACTTCCGGCGCGGGCAATGCCGTGCTGCGTCCCAACAACAACGGGCGCAGCGCAAAACTGGACACGCCCATCGAGAGCCGTCTCAACAAGTACTTCGATACGACCGTGTTTAGCCAGCCCGCTCCCTTCACATTGGGAAATGCGGGACGCGTCCTTCCCGATGTGCGCACGCACGGCGCGCGCAACATGAATCTCTCGTTGTTTAAGAACGTCGTGCTGCGGGAGCGAGTCACGGTGCAGTTCCGCGCCGAGGCGTTCAATCTCACGAACTCGCCTCAGTTCGGCCGGCCGAACAGCAATTTCAACGCGGCGCAATTTGGAGTGATCTCCGCGCAGGCCAACGACCCGCGCCAATTGCAATTCGGACTCAAGCTGTTGTTCTGAGCTAGCGTTCCCAGGAACGCTTCGGAACGCCGTGATCGCGATCTTTCACCCGGTCGTAGAGATGCAATTCGTTGCGCGTGCCCAACGATTCGTTGTACATGCTGATCAGTCCCAGCGCTTCGCGCAAATCTTCGTCGAAGTTATGCTGCGCGCGCAGGTGATCGGCGGACGACGGCGCGCGGCGGCCGCTTGGCGCAAGCCAGAACTTCTGGTAGCCGCCGTCGCACAGTTGTCCAATCTCGTCGTCCAACAGCACGCCGGACTTGCCGATGTGCGGCGGCGGACCCGGCTGGATGCTCGCAGCACAGACTCCACGAATGATCCGCGAACCACCGGAGGATTCATTCTGCACGGTGAATCCCTGCTGCCGCAGGTGATCCAACAATTCTTCGAAGGAAGGCGTCCGGGTTTTTTCTCGGCGGAAGAACATAGCGTAAGAGAGTATTGTCCCACTCAAGACGCCGCCGTGTCATCCCATCGCCCTGATGAAATCCCCTTGCGCATCGTTGTAAAGATAGCTGCCCAGAATGCCTGCTTGTTGCAGCCTGACGACTTCCCGTTCGATGGTGGCGATACGCTGCGGAAACTTCGCGCGCCCGATGTCCAGCAGGTTGCGATAGGCCAGATTCTCATCGCCGCCGGTAGCGAGAGCCGTGAGAATCTCCTGGCTGGAGCCGCGGCCCTGATGCCGGATGTCGGCCACCACCAGGCAGACCTGATCCAATCGCCCGTCCAGTTGGTAGCGCTTGGAATACGATTGCATCGCCGCTTTGAAATGTTCCACTCCGCACCGCACTTGAATTTCGCGATGACTCGCGGCATGCTCACACCAGTGGACCATTTTGGCGGCGTTGATGGCCTCGGCGGTTTCGACGTCTTGCACGCTCGGATTGAAGTAGGTCATCAGCGGCTGCGTCGTCGTGTCGTTCTCCAATTGCACTGCTCCCCAGATGCGTCCATTGCGCAGCGAGAGATCGGGGAAGTAGTCGGCGGCCTCGGGTTCTGCGAGCAACAGGCGAAAATACTTTACGAAATCGCCGTTGGGGACATGCGCCGCATATTGCAGAAACGTGAACGTGAAAAACGCACGATCGTAAGTGTTGAGGCAATTGAAGGCGCCATTCGATTCCGCCATGCAAGTGGGAACGATGAAATCGGCCCAGAAGCCGAACTGAGCGCGATAGGCGGCGGCGTCATACTTAGCGCCGGGAGTCTTCAGATTGCTCAAGCCAACGGTGGGGGACGCGCCCTTGTAGGTCACGCGGCGGGCAACTTCAAACGGCGCGCCGCCGTCGACGGTGGCCAGATAACGATCCCCTTGCTGTGTGATGGCGACGTTTACAGGCAAAATTCACCTTAGCACGGCGGCGATCCCTCGGCTGCTTTGCAGCCGCCTCAGAGAATACAAATACTTCCGGCAGAGACGATCTGGAGATCGTCTCGCAGGTCTGGAGACCTGTCCCCACAACGGAAATCCTCCGGCAGCGCAATTTTTTTGAGAAAAATTGCCGCGAGGACGCACTCAGTAGGTATGAGCACACATATCGCGCTGCTAATGGCAGCCCTGGCATGGCCGGGCGCGGCCCAATCCCCCATTCGCGGGCCTCTGCTTGGCTGGGCTTGGGACAGCCGCACGGAAACCCTGCGGCCCATTCTGGGGATTACGGGATCTTCGCTGTTGGGCAAATCGCTGGATGTAGGCGCGGCGGTGAAGCACGCCGCAGTCGCGTCGGGTCAGGATGTGGCTCTGGCCATTCTGGGCGACCATCGCACGGTGGCGCGCGTGCATCTCAAAGCGGACGTTGCGAACGCGGTTTTCGAGGAGATTCCGGATGGCGCGGGGTCGGTGGTGTTGAGCACCAGCGAGAGCGCCGCATTGGTCTGGCATCCTCTTCTGAACAGGATTTACGTGGTGACGGGATGGCGCACCTCCGCGCCGCCGGTGTGGTGGGTGAAGTCGGAGGCGGTAGGCTCGGCGGTATCGATGGCGGTGAGTGACGACGGCGAATTCGTGCTGGCCATTTCGGCGGAAGGAAGCGTGAGCCTGCTGGAACGCTCCGGCGCACGCGTTCTTTGGGAAGGCATGGGCGCGCGCGGGGCGGCGTTTTTGGAAAACAGCCGCACGGCATTGATCGCATCGGCGACCGGGGTATGGGTGGCCCGCGATTTACCCGCCTGGTCAGATCCTGTGCTGCTGCGCGATGGCGAATCGTGGGGCACGGTGGCGGCGATCGATGGGCAGCGCGCGCTGCTGACCGATCGCGGATCACAATCGGTGTTGGAAGTTAATCTGGCTACGGGCGAAGTACGATCGGCTCAATGCCCCTGCATGCCCGCGGCGCTTTCCCGTTTGAACGGCGACGGCGTCTACCGCTTGAATGAATTAGGCGGCGGACCGCTTTGGCTGGCCGAGATTTCGGAGGCGGGAATCCGGACGGTGTTTGTGCCGCCGGATCCGCCCGAAAGTTGATTCTGCTTACCGCCGGTTGGAAGACTTCAACATCGGATGCTCGGTCTCTTTGAATCCAGCAGGCACGCTGAACTTTGCCGCGTCGACAGCGGCCGAAGAGAAGCCCGTGGTATCGGTGACCATCTCCATCACGACGCCTGACTGCATCTGCGCGCCCGCTTGCTGCGCGGCCTGCTGTTGGGCGGCTTGCTCCTGCGGGTCGGGCGGCGGAGGAGTCTGTTTTTGTTGTTTGCGGCGGCCTAATCCGCCGAGTCCGCCACCCAAGCCCCCTAATGCGCCGCCCAGGCTGCCCGGCAATCTACCTGCCAGACGGCCCACCTGATTATTTGCTTCGTTTTCGGCTGTTTGCGTGGCCACTCGTTCCGCTACTTGCCCGCCTGACGGCCCTTGCTGACCGGGAGCCGACGCGGGCGGCGCGCTGATCTGCGATGCCATCGCCGGATCGAGCCCCGTGCCCATCTTCATGATGGTGCGAATGTGGATGCCTTGCATCTTGTGCGCTTCGGCCGCTAGCGACGACATGCCGCCGCCAAACCCCGCCATTGCGCCGGCTTGGCCCGAAGCGAGCGATTGCCAGTCTCCCGCCATCTTCGCCGCCATGCGTTGCTGAAAGTCGCGAACTTCGGCATATCCCGGCACATCGTCGGCCAGCCACAACGCCATCATGGTCTGCATCTCGGTGGAGCTTTTGCTCTTGCGGTCGGTCATTTGCGCGGCCATGGTGAGAATCACTTCCCGCGCCTGCACGCCGTTGATGACATCGCGTTTCCCCGTATCGGTCACATTGGCGCGCATATTCACATTCATCTGGCCGCCGGCCTCATTCGTCTTTCCCTTCATGCTCTGCATCATCTGCTCCATCGCTTGCTTCATTTGCGCCAAGGTGATGCGGGAGTAGCTTTGATCCTTGAAATTGATGTGGGTGATAGTGTCCGTATCCAGGTCCCAAATGTCCGCCGACTGATCGCTGATGTGGGCCATCTTGTTGCCCTTATATAAGGTGGTGGAATTGGTGGGCTGATTCGCGCGGCCGCCCAATCCTGGCATCGCGCGGCCCATGGCGGCAAGAGCGCCTCCGGTCATTCTCGTGGTTTGCGTGTAGCTGAAGTCGGCCAGCATTGCCGCGGGCGTGGCGGCCAGAACCAGAAGACCTGCGAATGTTTGTTTCATTAACTTCCTCCTATGGATGAGGGTACACCAAAATGAGCGGCAAAGGGGGGAATGGGGAATTTGACGATTCTGCCAGATTGTTGTAAACTTGGCAGTGTATCACAAATCTGCCATTGATCGCTCCGGACGCGTGCTGATCCCAGCCGGCGTCCGCAAACAACTGAACCTACAACCGGAAACAGAGATGCTCCTGATCGTCGAAGGGGAAGAGATCAAGGTCATGTCTGTCGAGGCCGCACGCCGTAGCGCTTTGGAACTGGTGGCGCGCTACATAACCCCGGGGGGACCTTCCGTTGTGGAGGAACTCCTGGCAGAACGGCGCCGTGAAGTCGAGAAGGAAATGGAAGAGGACGAGGCCAGGCTCCGTGGCCGTTAGGTTTGTTCTGGATGCATCGGCGCTGCTCGCTTACTTGTTCAACGAAGGGGGGCGCGAATTCGTGGATCGGTTATTGCCGGAATCTGGAGTGTCCGTCGTGAACTTGTCTGAGGTGTATGCCAAGCTTCTGGCGAAGGGGATGGGGCTGACCGAAGCTGAGGAATCTTTGTATAGAACACACATTGAAACTCTGCCGTTTGATGCGGAGTTGGCCTTGGAGGCAGCAAAACTTTCGGAGCCGACGCGCCGTCAAGGATTGTCATTGGCAGATCGCGCGTGTCTGGCCACGGCTCGCCGAATGGGAGCGACGGCGGTCACAGCCGATCGGGCCTGGATGAACCTCGGCATCGATGTGAAAGTGATGCTCTGCCGGACTCCGGCACAAAATTAATAGACCGCCTGTCGATTCCGTCGTTCGCCATTCGTCAACCATACGCAGGGTAGAGTGAAAGAAAGGAAACCGATGGCGAACTATTTGTTATTGCTACACGAATCCGCGACGCTCGCGGAAAACATTGGCCGCACGCTGAGCGCGGAAGAGATTCAGGCGATGATTCTCAAATACAAGAACTGGGCGGGCGGACTGGCCGCACAGAATAGACTGCTGGGCGGTCACAAGCTGCGCGACAACAGCGGCCGTGTGATGAAGGGGACCTCGGTCACGGATGGGCCTTATGTCGAAAGCAAAGAGGTGATCGGCGGGTACTTCCTGATTGAGGCCGGCAGCTACGATGAGGCCGTTGCGTTGTCGCGAAGCTGTCCGCACCTGGAGTACGGGACCATAGAGGTCCGCGAAGTGGAGCCAACATAAAGTGTACTACTCTCTGAAATCTTCCCAAGCTGCGAAGATTTCCTTTGGTTGCGGCTGTGCTGCTCTGTGGGGCAGGTCTCCAGACCTGCGAGGCGATCTCCAGATCGCCTCTGCCGGCAGTGACTTAGGACCGCGGATGCGGGATCTGGAGATCCCGCGGCACGGTCGAGAACCCACCAGCGGCGGCCGCATCGCGGCCGATGGCCTCTTGCGAGGCCATGCGGGATCTGGAGATCCCGCTGCAGATCTGGAGATCTGCCCCACAT
>JACPVQ010000168.1 GCA_016191645.1 Candidatus Solibacter usitatus | reverse complement strand
CGTCCCACACGATCGCGCAACGCGCCGGTGAACGAGCCGCGGACATGGCCGAAGAATTCGCTTTCGAAAAGCTCGCGCGGGATCGACCCACAGTTCACCTTCACCAAAGGCTTGCGTGCGCGCGCGCTGCGCTGATGGATCGCCCGTGCGATCAGCTCCTTTCCTGTCCCACTCTCGCCCAACACGAGGACATTCGCTCCCGTTGCAGCTACCATCTCAACCTGATGCAGCACGCGCTTGAGCGCGGGACTCCGGCCCAGGATTTCACCGAACGATCCGGTGGTTTCCACTTCTTCACGCAGGTAGTCGCGCTCCTGCTCTAACTCGTAGCGGAGCGACTCGTTTTCTTCGAAGGAGCGAGCGTTAGCAATCGCGACCGCGGCCGCGCTGGCCATGGTCCGAAGCCAAGCGAAGCAGTCGTCATCGGCCTCGGCCCGCCGGAATACCGCCAGGACACCTAACACTTCGCCCCGGAAAACCAACGCGTGGCCCGCAAAGCTCACCAAGCCCTCGCCGTGTGCCCATGCCGGAAACCGGACCCACTGGTGATCCTCGGACAGGCGCTGAATGCGGATGGATTCTCCGGTGGCGGCGATATGCGAGATTTTCAGATTGCTGGGCGACAAAGCAATTCGATGAAAAGTCCCATTGATGCGAGACCAGTCCGAGGCGGAGGACAGCGGCGTACCGGCGCTGGCACGCAAATGCAGAGACGGCTGCGGATCGCGCTCCCCAGTCGAACACACCGGACATCTGTCATCTGATTCTCTCAACCACAAACGAGCCAGGGCCACGTTGGGCTGGCGAGCGACCGATTGGATAATGGTGGTCAGTACGGCGCCCAGGGACCGCTGCTCGGCGATGGCCAGAATGATCGAAGGAAGGGGTTCAAGATCCACACCTTGATCATAACGTGAGAAATCGGAAAAATTTCATGAGACTTCATTAATCATGAAATCTCATGAGTGACAGCCGGGAGCAGTTCTCTCGTTTTATCAATTACTTGGGATAGTTTGGCGCTTGGTTACTCGGATGCACTTGTAAGGTTGTCGCAAATCATCGCGGCAGGAAAGAGATAAAAACAAATGCAAAGAATCACAGCAGTGAATCCCGCCGAAGCCACCGGCAAGGCGAAGGAACTACTCGACGGTGTTCAGGCCACGCTCGGCATGACGCCAAACCTGATGAAGACGCTGGCCACGGCTCCGGCTGCTCTGGAGGCGTACTTGAACTTCGGTGCGGCGCTCAGAACGGGCCGTCTGGATGCGAAGTTTCGTGAGCAGATCGCGCTGACCGTGGCGCAAGCCAACGCGTGCGAATACTGCCTTTCGGCCCACTCGGCCATCGGAAAGATGGTGGGCCTGAAGCCGGAAGAGATCACCGGCAGCCGGGAAGCGCACTCTCAAGATGCCAAGCGCGAGGCTGGCTTGCAGTTTGCACAGTCCGTCGTCGTGGAACGCGGCGAAGTCTCAGACCAGGCTTTGGCTCTCGTGAGGTCCGCGGGCTATACGGACGGCGAGATCACGGAGATGGTGGCAAATGTTGCAATCAACATCTTCACCAACTATTTCAACCACGTCGCGCGGACCGACGTCGACTTTCCGCGCGTGGCTGTAACGCTTCAGACGGTTGGGCAGGCTCATTGAAGGATGCAAGGAACGCATTCGGCGGGAAGCAGGCGCAGAGGCGTGCCCCGCCGGGGGAAGGAGAAGACGGGAATGGAAGCAGCACGAGTGATCAAACCCCCTTTCACGATGGAGAGCGCTTTGGAGAAGGTCCGCATGGCGGAAGCGGCCTGGAACTCGAAAGATCCGGAGCGAGTCGCCCTTGCCTACTCTCCGGACTCGGAATGGCGCAACCGCACCGAGTTCCTTCGCGGGCGGGACGATATCAGAGCGTTTCTCCAGAGGAAATGGGCGAAGGAATTGGACTACCGGCTGAAGAAAACTCTGTGGGCTTTCGGCGGGAACCGGATTGCCGTGAGCTTCGAATACGAGTGGCACGACGAGGCCGGGCAGTGGCACCGCTCCTACGGCAACGAACTATGGGAGTTTGATGAGCACGGTTTGATGCGGCGCCGGCTGGCAAGCATCAATGACGCGGAAATCACGCAGGCTGAGCGTCGCGTGATCTGAAGGAGGCAGGCATGTACGTCAAGGAGATCTGGCGGTATCCCGTAAAGTCCATGGCGGGTGAGCCATTGGATGTCGCGCACCTATCCGCGGTTGGACTGGCGGGCGACCGCCTTGTTCAGGTCTACGACGGGCAGGGGCGTGTGGTGACGGCCCGCAGCCACCCAGGTCTGCTCGGGCGCCGGGCGACGCTCGACCCACGCGGTGAGCCGTTGGTCGACGGGCGATCGTGGATCGATCCCACTGTGTTGGCCGAGGTGCGACAGATCGCTGGGCCACAGGCGCGATTGATGCGCAACGAGAGTTCGGAACGATTCGATGTGCTGCCGCTCTTAGTGGCCACCGATGGCGCGATTGCTGCGTTCGGCCGGGACGGGCGGCGGCTTCGACCTAACATTGTCATCGGCGGCGTGAGCGGCCTCGACGAGCGCCGGTGGCCGGGAGGGCAGCTTCGGATCGGCGAGGTTGTCATTGCCATCGACAGCCTTCGCGGGCGCTGCGTGATGACGACCTTCGACCCCGATACTCAGGCGCACGACCCCGACGTGCTGCGGGATATTGTCAAGCGTTTTGGCGGACGACTAGCCCTCAACTGCGATGTCGAACGTGGCGGGGTGATTCGCGTCGGCCAAGAAGTAGATTTGCACAAATAGGCTGAGATAAAGCATGTCGGTCAGAGATTTCAGAAGCTCTGGAACCGGCAGGTGGACTGGCAGCGCGTCGGCTACACTATGAATCTGGGTCTTGACCAGTCGCTGGCGTTTATCGATTCGGCGTGATCCGCAAGCCGGGACTTTTCTGGAGGCTGTATGAAGTCTGAACTGCGTCTTAGCTTCCTGTGCGCGCTGGCGCTAGCTGGAGCGCTACCCAACTTATCCCTGTCGCAACAGCAACCGGCGAACGGCCAATCAGCGGTTCACCGGATTGGGTTTCTTGGGCTCAGGCCCATGCCGGAATCCGAGCCGGCCATCCGCCAGTTGCGAGCCGGATTGCAGGGCCTCGGCTATGTTGAAGGAAAGAACTACGTGCTGGAGATTCGCCTGGCCGACGATAACGCCAGTCGTTATCCAGCGCTGGTGAGGGAACTGACAAAGGCGAACGTCAAGATGATTGTGGCCGCATCCATCCCCGCCGCAGTAGCCATACACAAGGAAAACCCGCTGATGACGATCGTCATCGCGCAAGGTCCCGATATCGTCGGCAACAAGCTCGCCGATAGCGCGGAGCGTCCAGGTGGCGTCGCGACGGGGCTTGAAGAGCTCAAGCCGGGAAACACCGGCAGGCGGCTGCGCCTTCTCAAGCAGGTCCGCCCGTCGCTTTCCCGGGTCGCGGTGCTGTCGCCGGCTCCCAGTGAAAACGGCCACGTGGTGCAATACCGGGAGGCGGAGCAAACTGCCGCGGCGATCGGGGTGTCGCTCCGGTCGTACCGGGTGTCGGCCACTAGTGACTTTGATAAAGTGTTTGACGCCATCACGAGCGATGGTGCCGAAGGGATGGTGGTTTTTAATGGCTTGCTGCCGAGCCCCATTCAACGGCGAATCGTAGAGTTTGCAGCGCAACGCCGTGTTCCCACGATCTATGCGAGCGAACAGTTTGTCGTGGCCGGGGGGTTGATGTCGTACGGCGCCGACCAACCGGGACGATTCCGTTTAGCCGCGCCCATCGTTGACAAGATTCTCAAGGGGGCCAAGCCGGGGGACCTGCCGCTCATTTATGATGCGCAACTCCGCCTGTTCTTAAATGCGCGGGCGGCAGAGAAGCTCGGGATCACGTTGCCACAATCGCTCCTTGCCGAGGCGCACACGGTTTTGAATTAGAACGGCGACCAAGGCACCGCTTGCGGCGCGCCGCACCGGACCGCTTGAACCCAATAGCCGGAGACGCGGGATACCTATCCGGAGAGCCGAGATTGAAAGTTTTGGTGGACCTGGACGGGTTCGAACCGTCGACCTCTTCCATGCCATGGAAGCGCGCTCCCAACTGCGCCACAGGCCCACGAGGTTGGTAGATTCCAATATAGCACAAGGCCTCTTTCTTACTGGTAAGCTAATACCTTCGATATGGATCGGGAAAGCGCCTGGAAAATCGTCTGTGAGCACGTCCAATCGGACAGTTTGCGCCGTCATGCGCTGGCCGTGGAGACCTGTGTTCGAGCCTATGCCCGGCATCTGAACGGCGACGAGGAGACATGGGGAATCACGGCTCTGCTGCATGATTTCGATTGGGAGATTCATCCGCAAGCGCCGGACCATCCGATGAAAGGCGAGGCGATTTTAGCCGATCGCGGAGTTTCCGAAGAGATACGGCGCGCAATCCTTTCGCATGCCAATTACAGCGGAGTTCCAAGAATTTCCCCGCTTGAAAAAGTGCTCTTTGCCTGCGATGAACTGGCCGGATTCCTGACGGCCATTTCCTACGTCAAGCCGACTCGAAGCATTCACGATGTCGATGTAGCCGGCGTACGCAAGAAATTGAAAGACAAAGCATTCGCCCGCGCGGTTAATCGCGACGACATTGTCAACGGGGCTGCGGAACTGGACGTAGAACTCGACACTCACATCGCGTTTTGCATCGAGGCCATGCGCGGCAATGCGGCCAATCTAGGGTTGGAGGGGACCGCCAAGGCGTAGCCTCTCCATGTTTTTCGCGATTCTTCTCTGGATTACGGCTTTCGCGGTGGCCGCTGGTTTTTTCGTGAAGCGCTGGTGGTTTCCGCCGCCCATCAGCCGGCATGCGATGGCTTTCGATTCCCTGTTCGCCGCAAATCTCATCGCCGGTGGAATCATTTTTCTCGCTGTGCAACTTGCCCTTGGCTTCGTCATCTTTCGCTATCGCGACCGGGGCCAACGCGCAACCTTCTCCACGGGCAGCACCAGGCTGGAAATAATATTGATTTCTCTTACGGCAATCTTGTTTTTGGGCGCTGTTGCCGCAAGCTCAGGGCTTTGGTCAGCGGTTCACTTTACATCCATGCAATCCTCCGATCTTAAGATTGAGACCGCCGGCAAGCAGTTCGCCTGGAGCTTCCGTTATCCGGGGCCGGATGGAAAGTTCGGTAAGACCGATGTCCGTCTCATCAACGACGCCGCGGGCAATCCGTTCGGCATTCCCGATGACGACGCTGCCGGCAAAGACGACATCGCAACTTCCGCTCTGCGAATCCCCGCCGGCAGGCCTGTGCAACTGCTTCTCCACTCTCATGACGTGTTGCACAACTTCTTCGTGCGCGAGTTGCGTGTGAAGCAGGATCTGGTACCGGGAATGGAAATCCCGTTGCGCATTCAAGCGGACAAAACCGGCGAATACGAAATCGCCTGCTCGGAACTTTGCGGGCTGGGGCATCATCAAATGCGCAGCGTCCTGATTGTCATGCCCGCAGCCGAATTCGATGCCTGGCTGGCACAACAAGGGAAGCGGAAACAGTAACCATGTCGTTCCTCAGCCGCTATATTTTTTCCACCAATCACAAAACCATCGGAATTCAGTATTTCGTTCTTGCGCTCACCGCCGCATTGCTGGGGACCGCCTTGAGCGTACTGATGCGATTGCATCTCACTTACCCCGAAGCGAAAATACGGCTGTTCGAGATTCTGTGGCCAAATGCGGCGGCGGGTGGCGTGATGACACCCGAACTTTACCTCTCGCTGATGACGATGCACGGAACCATCATGGTGTTCTTTGTGCTCACCACCGTACCGCAGGGCGGATTCGGCAACTTCTTCCTGCCGCTCCAGATTGGCGCGGAGGACATGGCATTCCCGCGCATCAACATGCTGTCGTTCTGGGCCACTGCGCTCGCTTTTCTTGTGCTGTGTTCCGCCTTTGTTGTGGAAGGAGGCGCTCCGCTTGCCGGGTGGACGGCGTATCCGCCGCTGAGCGCCGTGGGGTCCATCGCCGGACCGGGCATGGGGAAAGGCATGACGCTGTGGGTGGTGAGCATCGCCCTGTTCTGCGCCGCCTCGCTCATGGGCGCCATCAATTTCATCACCACCATTTTGGAAATGCGCACGCGCGGAATGTCGCTGTTTCGCATGCCGCTCACTTGCTGGGCGTGGTTGGTGACGGCGCTGATCAGCCTGTTTGCCTTCGCCGTCCTGTTTGCCGCCGGTATCCTGCTGCTGCTGGACCGGGAAGCCGGAACCAGCTTTTTCCTCCCCGCCGGGCTTGTCATCAACGACCGCATTCTCGACCGCAAGGGCGGGTCGCCGCTGTTGTGGCAACATCTTTTCTGGTTTTTCGGCCACCCGGAAGTATACATCGCGATTCTGCCGGGGATGGGCGTTGTGTCCACGGTGCTTTCTGTTTTTTCGCGCAAGCCCGTGTTCGGATACCGGGCGATGGTGTGGGCCATGCTCGCCATTGGATTCCTCGGATTTCTCGTTTGGGGACACCACATGTTCATCAGCGGCATGAGTCCCTATTCTTCACTCGCCTTCTCCGTTTTGACGCTAGCCATCGGAGTACCGTCGGCGGTGAAAACCTTCAACTGGCTGGGAACCATCCTGGGCGGCCGCCTGCATTTGGAAACCGCGATGTTGTGGGCGCTGGCGTTTGTCAGCGTGTTCGTGACGGGCGGTTTAAGTGGGATTGCATTGGGCCAACCCGCCCTCGATATGTACTTCCACGATACTTACTTTGTCGTCGGCCACTTCCACATCATCATGGGCGTGGCGGCGGTGTTTTCGATTCTTGCCGGCACATTTTACTGGTGGCCAAAAATGACGGGCCGCATGTTAAGCGAGACTTTGGGCCGCGTTCACTTTTACGTTACGTTCCTGGGCGTGTATGCCGTTTTCATCCCCATGCATTTTGCCGGAATCGTTGGCAACCCACGCCGCTACTCCGATTTCGGCCAATTCGAATTCCTGAAAGACGTCCAAGGACTGCACAAGTTCATCACTCATGCGGCCTTCCTTACCGCGGCCGTCCAGTTGCTATTTATCTTCAACCTGATCTGGAGTCTCTATCGAGGAAAGAAGGCCGGCGACAATCCGTGGAATGCGACAACCCTGGAATGGCTTCCGCCCTCGCACCAACCGCATATTGTCGTGCGCGGGGCATACGATTACAGCGTTCCCGGAGCGCGCCGCGATTTTCTCATGCAGAATGAGAGCAACGGGCAATGAACGTAGCGGCCGCGGGAGCCCGGCGCAGAGCGTCCTTCACGGGACTCTACGCGTTCTTTGCGACCATGATCATGTTCTTCGGAGCCTTTACCAGCGCGATGGTTGTGCGCAGGGGAGCGTCGAAGGACTGGCAAGGCGTTCCTACTCCGAATCTGCTCTGGATCAACACGGGAGTACTTGCGCTGAGCAGCGTTGTAGCGGAACGCGCGCGGCGCGATCTGCAAAATGGCAACCGCAGACTGTTCAACACGCTATGGGCCGCGGCCACTGTGCTGGGGGCGTGTTTTGTGGCGGGGCAGATCATCGTGTGGCGCGATCTGCAGCAAGCGGGGGTGTACATCAACTCGCATTCCGGCGGTGCGTTTTTCTACGTGGGAACGGTAGCGCATGCCGCTCACCTCGCGGGAGGTTGGATCGCCATGGTGTATCTATTGGTGCGCGCCTTCAGTTTGCAACTGGGGCCGGGCCGCCGCACGGCGGTTGACATCACCACGCTGTACTGGCATTTCCTGGGCGTACTCTGGCTTTATCTACTCTGGTTGTTTTGGTTCTGGGGGAATTGGGAATGACGCGGAACGAAACCACGTGGGAAGGCGGCGGGTCGCCATTCGCCATCGGCGCGAAGCCGCTTGGCATGTGGTTGTTTGTCGTCTCCGATGCGCTGACGTTTTCCACCATGCTGATGGTCTACACGTATTCGCGATTGGCGAATCCGCATTGGCCCGCTCCCTTTGCATTTTCACCAAGTATCGTGCAGGCCACCGTGATGACGTTCGTGCTGCTCAGCAGCAGCCTGACAATGGTTTGGGCCGTGGATGCCATGAAGCGCGATGACCGCCGCAAGACGGTTCAGTATTTGTCCGCAACCATGTTTCTGGGGATTGTCTTCATCGTCATCCACATGCGCGAATGGGTTCACCTGATCAACGACGAACACATAACGCTCACCGCGAACCCATGGAATCAACCGCTTTTCGGAGCAACGTTTTTCGGCCTCACCGGGCTACATATGGCTCATGTGACCATCGGCGTTGTCTATCTTGGAATAGTGGCGTTGGGCACGCGAATGGGCAAGTTCAAGACCGACCATGTGGAAACCAGCGGCCTGTACTGGCACTTCGTCGACCTAGTTTGGATGTTTATTTTTCCTATGGTTTATCTGATGTCGGTGAAGAGATGAAAAACGCGACCGGCATCTGGGCGCTCCTGCTGGGCTTGACGCTTGCCGAAGTTGCGCTCGCCTATCCGAGCTTGGCCCCGGCTGTTTTCCTGCTCGTACTGCTGGCGCTGTCGGTGGGGAAATCGGCACTGATCATCGCGTTCTTTATGCATCTCAGATTTGCCTCCAGGGCTCTTACGCTGGCGTTGTTCCCCATCTTGATTGCGTTGATTCTGCTACTGCTTGGCTTCCTTCCGGATGCACAGCGGGTGATGCATGCGGCGTAGTTGGATCTTTTTCTTGCCAACAATGGCGGCCGCGCAGTGCGTCCAATGTTTCCGGTCGGCGGCGGCGCAACAAGCCGCTAGCATGTCGGCGATGAACCGCGGCATCCTGATTCTGCTGCTACCCGTATTTGCGCTGCTTGGCGGATTCTGCTGGCTTGCCTACCGCCGCCGCGATTAGCGTCCGCGCAACTTAGTGGTTGAAGACGAATTCCTTGGAGCTCAACACCGCCCAAAGGACATCTTCAAATACTTCCTTGCGATTCGCGGCGGAACCGATGCGCGTCAGCAAGCGGTCCTTCTCCCGTGAATCGGGCCTGCGCGCAAGCGTGGCAAGAAAGATCTCTTCCAACACTTGGGAATCCGTCATTCCGGAACCAAGCCATTGTGCCAGCCGTCCATCGGGATTCGCCACTTTGGCCGCGGCATCCGGTCCGTTTATGAAATGAAGGGCCTGTGAAATGGTCACGTTCTCTTCGCGATCGCAAATCACCAGGCGGTTGGAACGTTCGAAAACATCCAGGAAATACGACCCGTAGCGGTTATCCGGCAACTGCGTCGCCCGGCGGGCTTCGGGCCAATCCTTGAACACTGCCGGGATATTTGTGACCTGAGAGACGGCATCCATGTAGACCTCGGCCGGCATGCGGCGCGGATAGGCACGCGAGTAGTATTTGAAATCCAGACGATTCGTTTCATTCGCGCTGGATGAGTGCCGGTAGGTGTTGGAAGAGGCGATGAAGCGAATGAGATGTTTTTGATCGAAGCTGTGCTACGTG
>JACPVQ010000167.1 GCA_016191645.1 Candidatus Solibacter usitatus | reverse complement strand
TATTCGAACGGGGTCTTCTCACTGATCAACTTCCCCGCCTCAGCCAGGAAATCGTCCAGCGTCTTCACGCCTTGATCGCCGTGCTTGCGATTGCGTACGGAGACGGTCTGATTCGCCGCTTCGCGGTCGCCCACCACAAGCATGTAGGGAATCTTCTGAAGTTGGGCGTCGCGAATTTTGAGATTCACCTTCTCTTTGCGATCGTCGAGTTCGGTGCGCAATCCGGCGGCGAGCAGACGCTGTTGCACCTGCTTCGCGTAATCGAGAGTGCGGTCGGTAATCGGCATCACGACAGCTTGCACTGGCGCCAGCCATACGGGGAATGCGCCGGCGTAATGCTCAATCAGAATGCCGAAGAAGCGCTCCACGGAGCCAAACAACGCCCGGTGCACCATCAACGGCTGATGCGCTTTGCCATCCTCGCCGATGTATTCCAGGCCGAAGCGGCGCGGCAGGGTGAAATCGAATTGCACGGTGGACAGTTGCCAGCGGCGTCCAATGGCATCCACAAGTTTCACGTCGATCTTTGGGCCGTAGAACGCGGCTTCGTCGGCCATCTCGGTCACTTTGATGTTCAAACGCGCGGTCGCTTTGCGCAGCGCGCTTTCCGCCAGCGCCCATTGCTCCGGAGCACCATCGTATTTGCCGCTCACGCCGCCATCCCAAGTGGAGAGTTCGGCGTCGTATGCGGAAAAGCCGAAAGTTTTTAGAGTGTCGGCGGCGAACTCCAGGCAATTTACTATCTCGTCTTCAATCTGATCCGGCCGGCAGAAGATATGCGCGTCGTCTTGTGTAAAACCGCGCACGCGAAGCAAACCGTGCATGACACCGGAACGCTCATAGCGATAGACAGTGCCCAATTCGCCTAGGCGAACGGGCAGATCGCGATAGCTGCGCTGGCGGTCCGCGTAGATCAGGATGTGGAACGGGCAGTTCATCGGCTTGAGCTGATATTCCGCGTCGTCCAGCTCCATCCGCTTGAACATGTTTTCGGCGTAGAAATTGTAGTGGCCGGAGGTCTTCCACAAATCGGCCCGGGCGATGTGCGGAGTGTACACCAGCGAGTATCCGCGCTTCAGGTATTCATCGCGCATCCAGTTTTCGAGCTGCACGCGAACCATGCCGCCCTTGGGATGGAAGAAGATGAGTCCCGGTCCGGCCAGTTCCTGAATGCTGAACAGATCGAGTTCCGGACCCAGCTTGCGATGATCGCGTTTCTTCGCTTCCTCTATCTGCTTGAGGTGCTCTTCCAACTCCTTCGGTGAGAAGAAAGCGGTGCCATAGATACGCTGCATCTGATGGTTCTTCTCGTCGCCCTTCCAATACGCGCCTGCAATAGAGAGCAGTTTAAAAGCCTTCAATTTCAATGTCGAAGGCACATGCGGGCCGCGGCAGAAATCGATAAATTGCGGACCCAGCGTGTATTCCGAGAAGACGTCATCGGCCTTCTCTTCAATCAGCTCACACTTCATGTATTCGCCAAGGCCCTTGTACTTCGCCAGTCCTTCGGGCTTAGGAGTCATCACGCGGCCGTACGGCAGATCGCGCTTCTGAATCTCCCACATCTTCGCTTCGATGGTTTCCAGATCGCCGGGAGTGAACGCGGTCTCGCGTTGAAAATCGTAAAAGAAGCCCGATTCGGTGGGCGGGCCGATGCCAAGTTTAGTTTCGGGATACAATTCCAAAACAGCGGCGGCCAGCAGATGCGCGGTGGAATGCCGGTACACGTCCAGCGATTCGGGATTCTTGTTGGTGAGAATCTCCACCGCTGCGTCGCCATCCAGTCCGCGAGTCAAATCGCGCAACTCGCCGTTGACGCGAGCGACTATTGCCGCGTCGGCCAGGCGCGGGCTGATGGACTTGGCGACATCGAGGGACGAACTCCCCGCTGGAAATTCCTTCCGGCTGCCGTCAGGCAGGGTAACTTGGATGCTACTCATTATTCACTTTCACTGAGAAGGGCGTAATTCTCAGGTTAGCATCTACCCCATCGCGCATTCATCAAGGGATAATTCCATAGATGTTACGCTAGGAATCGTGGATCTGGGACTTGGCGAGACAAAAAAGCTCTTGCGTCTTTTTCAAGTTCCGGACGGCGTGCGGCTGCTTCGAGTCGGAGTCTTCGTCGATCCATCCGGAGTTCCTCGCTGGGTGGAGGCGTTGGTTGCTGTTTTGAAGGAGCTTGCCGAGATCGACGTCAGGCTCATCCACTGTTCTCCTTCGACGGAGCCCACGCCCAAAGAGCCTTCCTGGCTGATGCGGCAATTGCACGTGGCGAGCAGGGAAAAGTTTGACGCATTCAGTCTAACCGCAACTGCTCCATCGCACTCCTTCGGCGCGCCCTGTGATCTCGCCATCTGGTTGGCATCTACTCGTGATCAGCATCTTGATGCGAAACGTCTGGCCACACACGGAGCGCTGAGCGTCGAGTTCGGCGCGCAAACCGGGCCGTTTCCCTACTGGGACGAAATCGCCACAAGAAGCCCTATCTCCGCTGTAAAGGTGTATTGGCACGAATCATCCCTATCTCATGGCCGTAGGATTCGCCGCGGCGAAACACCAACGGTACAAAGTCTCTACTTTACGAAAAACGCCGCAGAGCCGGTCGTCGCCGCAATACGCATGTTGGCGGCGCTGTGTATCGACGTGCAACGCGATCGCGCTGGTTGCGAAGAATCGTTTCGCAAGTTCCCCGTCAAGCCGCTGCTAAGGAATCCTCCGCGCATCCCTTCGTCCTGGGAGGCAGGCATGTTTGCCGCCGGCAAGCTCGCTCGAAGCGCCGCTTTACGCTGGGAGGCCCTCACTTGGAATCCGCATTGGTTTCTTGCCATACGGCCGAACGCAGGGCAGACCCTGGCCGACGGCAGCCTGGCGGGGTTCCAGGAGATCCCATTAGCCAAAGGCAGCGCCATGATGGCGGATCCTTTCCTTCTGGATCGGGGCGAGAAGACGTGGATGTTCTACGAAGACATTCCCAGGGATTCGCCGCGCGGCAGGCTTATGTGCGCGGAGATTCACGCGGACGGCTCCCTATCCGATGCCGGCATTGTTCTGCAGCGGGATTGTCATCTATCCTACCCGTGTGTGATTGAAAACAATGGCGACGTCTTTCTTCTGCCGGAAAGCTTTGAGGGCTCGGACGTGAATCTCTATCGCTTCACGCGATTCCCTTACGAGGTGCGGTTGGTTGCTTCGCCCATTGTGGGCCTTGGGCTTGCGGACGCAACTCCCCTGTTGCACGACGGCTTATGGTACTTCTTCGCCGCCACAGCGCCGCCATTTCAGGAGACGCTTCTGTTCACTGCCGCGAAGTTGGATGGGTCGTGGAAGCTGCATCCGGCGAGCCCGATTTCCAGTTCGGTTGCCAATTGCCGGCCGGCGGGCAATTTGTTCTGGAGAAACGGACGTCTGTTCCGTCCCGCCCAGGATTGCTCGATTCGATATGGTTACGCGATGGTGCTGAACGAGGTCACGCTTCTCACGCCGACGGAGTTTGAAGAGCGTCCGGTGCGCCATATTGCACCTACCTGGGCGCCCCGCCTCGCCGGGACACACACTTGGAATGAGAGTTCGCGGTTTCAAGTCACGGATGGGTTGCGATTGCGATGAGTCTCGAATTCCGAACTACAACAGAGCGCGATTCTCCCGCGGTCGCAGCCTTCATCAAGAATGTTTTTGGCATCACAGGCGATCTGCCGGCCGTGGAGCCGAAGCACCTGCACTGGAAGTGCTGGGAAGAACATCCTTCGTGGAACGGATCGCACGGGTTTGTCATGACGCAGGATGAGGAGATCGTCGCCCACGTGACAGCCATGCCGCTGACCTGCCGGATTGAGGGCCGCGAAGTGAGAATCCTTCACTTCATGGATTGGGCGGCCAAACGTGGAACCGGCGCTGGAATGGAGATCATGCGCCGGGCCGGCGAATCGGTCGATTTTGTTTTCGCCGCTGGCGGAACGGCGGCCGCGCTCAAGGGTCTGCTCAAACTCGGCTATCGGCAATGCAGCCCGATTGCGTGCTACGCGAGACCCCTCCGTCCTATACGAAGGCTGAGCGCCAACATCGATCCCCTCAAACGCCCTTCGGCTTGGAGAACCGCCGCACAAGTCGCAAGAAGCTCCATGTGGAAGTGGAAAGCGCCGTCCCTGCCGGTGACAGGGTGGACTGTGCGCAGGCTCGAAGGAAATCAGCTCATGACGGAGCAATTCCCGTTGCCGCCGGCGACTTCGCAAGTTTTGGGGTTTAAGAGAAGCCCGGAGATTCTGCGGTATTTTCTAAAGTGCCCGAGCACTCCGATGGAGCTTTTTCTGATCTACAAGGATGGGATGGTACGAGGCTACTTCATGCTCGCCTACGCGCCTGCGCAAGCTCGCATCGTCGATTCCTGGGTGGATTCGACGGACACGGCCGATTGGAACATTCTTTTTGAGCTTGCCGTACGGCAATCCTTGCAGCATGCCGATGTGGCGGAAGTAGTTTCCGCGACAACGGATGAATTCATCGGCCATAGGCTGCTGGACTGCGGATTCCATTGGCGGGCTAACATTCCACTTCCTTGGCGGTCATTCACCGGAAACGTCTTTCCCGACACGCCGCTTCGTTTCCAGATGATCGATGGCGACGTTGCCTTTCTGCGAACTGGCTTCGCGGACTTCTGGGGCTAAACGATTTTTTCACGGCGGCGATGTTAGGTTACAATCGACCGATGATCTTTTCCCTACTCGTACTCGCCGCAGCCGCGGCACACGGTGAGAATGTCCTCACAGAGGCTGAGAAACAGGCTGGATGGATTCTTTTGTTCGATGGTCGGGACTCGAGCGCATGGAAGGGCACGGCGAGCGAATCGTTTCCGGCCGGCTGCTGGACAGTGGAAGACGGATGCCTTCGAACAAGAACCGGCCCTGAAGTGAAGATCCGCGAGGATCTGGTGAGCCGCCGGACGTTCCAGGACTTCGAAATGGCGTTCGAGGTTCGCTTGACGCCCGGCGCCAACACCGGCGTGAAGTACCTGGTGCAAGACCACATCCCGTTTTGGAATGGGCACGATTACGCGGTGGGATTCGAGATGCAGTTGATCGACGACAGCCATCCGGATGCCAGGAGCCTGAATCGGCGCGCCGGCTCCCTGTACGCGCTCTTTGCTCCGGCGAAGGCCGCCGCGCGTCCCATCGGCGAGTGGAATGTGGGGAGAATCGTGAAACGCGGGAAATCGGTGGAACATTGGCTGAACGGCGAGAAAGTCGTCGCCTACCGCCTTGACGACCCGTCGTTTCTGGACTCTCTCAAGACCGTGAGGGCCACCACTCGCGACATGTCAGGGTGGACCAAGTGGGATTGCCCGGTTTCGCTTCAACATCACGCCGGCGACGTCTGGTTCCGGAATCTGAAAATCCGCCGGCTGGAATGATGCGGAGTTGGTGGACCAGGGAGATACGGCTGTTAGCCTGGAAAAGATCTTGCTGTCTGCACGAATAGTGCATACAATTGGAACAGTGGGATTCGAGTGGGACGAGCAAGGCAAAGGCGGAACCAACTATCGAAGGCATGGAGTTCGAATGCCCGAAGCAATTCCAGTTTTCGATGATCCGTATGCGATCACGGTAACCGACGATGAATCTGACCCGCGTGAGCAGCGCTTCGTTACAGTCGGAGTAGGCGCAACTGGACGTTTGCTAGTTGTCGTGTACGCCTGGCGCGGCGAAAACGTCAGGATCATCTCCGTGCGTCCCGCCGAACCCCGCGAACATGAAGAATACGAGGCGGAACAATGAAGAGTTTCTACAATTTCAGCAAAGGCAAACGTGGCAGCGTACTTCCACCTGAATCCGAGACCGAGGGCAAAACCCGCATCACGATCCGGCTCGACAAGGATATTGTGGATCGCTTTTTTGAGATGGCGGAGCAATCCGATAGCGCGACTGGCTATCAAACGCTAATCAACGCGGCACTGCGGGAATACCTGGAGGGGAAGTCGCCAAGGTTCGAGGATACGCTTCGGCGCATCATTCGAGAAGAACTGAAGTCGAGTGCGGCCTGAACACAATGACCATGAAACCCCCGCATCCCGGCGAAACGATCAAGGAGGAGTACCTTGTTCCTCTCGGCATGAGTGTCAACGCCCTCGCCAAGGCCCTTGGCATTGGGGCCGCGCGTATCAACGAAATCGTCCGTGGCCGGCGCGGCATAACGGCTGACACGGCCTTGCGGCTGGCGCGCTATTTCGATACTACTCCGGAACTGTGGCTGAACCTCCAGCGACCCGGCTACAATCTCTACTTCACATAATCCCGCCGGTGAATGCCCAAAGCCTTCAGGCGCGAGGCGAGCGTTCCGGGGTTGATTCCGAGTAGCGCCGCCGCGCCACCACTCCCGGATACCCGAAAACCCGCTTGACGCAGTGCCGCGAGAACATTGGCGCGCTCGCGATTCCGCCATTCTTTTTCCGGAATCACCGCATCCAGGGATAACGTCGCGGTCTGGGCGAGCCGCTCCTCCTGTTTGGCCAGGGACTTGCCGGCTTGCGGCAGATCGAGAGTTAGCTTTCCGCCGTGCGAGACGATTACTGCACGTTCGACAACGTTCTGAAGCTCACGGACGTTTCCTGGCCAGTCGTAGCGTTGCGCGCGTTCGATCTCGCGATGCGGCACACCAGGCGCCTGCAGGTGAAATCGGACGCAGGCCTGGCGTACGAAATGCGCAATCAGATCCGGGATGTCTTCCCGGCGCTCGCGCAGAGGCGGCACCTCCATTGGAAATACCCCTAAGCGGTAGTAGAGGTCGAGCCGGAAGCGGCCCTCGTTAACCTCCTTCCGCAAGTCCCGGTTGGTGGCCGCCACTACGCGCACATTGACTCTTCGCGTGGCCTCGTCGCCAACTCGCTCAAATTCGCCCTCCTGCAACACCCGCAGCAGCTTGGATTGGAGTTCAAGCGGGATTTCGCCGACCTCATCCAGGAACAAAGTGCCGCCATCGGCCAACTGAAACCGTCCCACACGATCGCGCAACGCGCCGGTGAACGAGCCGCGGACATGGCCGAAGAATTCGCTTTCGAAAAGCTCGCGCGGGATCGACCCACAGTTCACCTTCACCAAAGGCTTGCGTGCGCGCGCGCTGCGCTGATGGATC
>JACPVQ010000166.1 GCA_016191645.1 Candidatus Solibacter usitatus | reverse complement strand
TGGTTTGATGACTCAGGCGCAGCGAAGCAACGGTGTTGACCACCGGCGCAGGCGCGTTGAGGTGGATGGGCCCGTTCAGTCCTTGCGCGAAAATCACGGCAAGAATGTCCTCCTCTTCGCGCGCGCCCGACAACAAAAAGGAGGTGTTCTTGCGTCCCGCCAGCGGCCCGAACAGGCTGCCTTCGAAAATGCGCCGCTGCTCCTGGGGCTTCTCCACAGCCAGCGCATCGCGCGCGTTCATCGAATAATCGCGAAAGAGAAAATTGAACGTTCCATGGTAGGCGTCGGCGGCCGATTTCGTGATCACTTCAATGCGCCGGCGGCTCCAGCGCGGATACTCCGCCGTATAAGGATTGTTGTTGATGCGCACTTCCTGAATGGCCGATGCCGTCACGCCCACGTTGCGTGATTCCATCCCGTCGACGATCAAGGTGGTGCCCGAGTCGTTGGGGCTGCCGGCGTCGAGAAAGCGCGACAGCGCCGCGATGTAGTTGTTGTCCAGAATCGGCAGCGTATCCAACAAATTACGCTCCACGGAAATTACGTTGGCATTGCGTCCGGTTTCCGTGGAAAGCGCCATCTCTTCGGCGGAAATTGTCACTTCTTCCCGCCGCGAGGCCAGCGTAAGACGGATGAGCAGTGGCTGCGCGTTGCGCGTTCCTATGTTGACGGCGCGTTGAAAAGGGGCGAATCCCGGCACCGATACGGACAACTGCCACCGCCCGGCAGGCGCGTTTTCAAAACGAAAGACGCCCGTGGACGATGTGCTTGCGGCAAGCTCCACGTTGTTTTGACGAAGCGTGACGCGAATTCCCGGCACAGGTGTATTGGACGGATCCAGCACCGTGCCGGAAAAGGTTGTCTGTGCGGGCAGCGCATGCGCGACGGCAAGCAGCAGTGCAAGACGCAAATGTCGATGCATCTTTATTAGAGGATAACAATGTTCAGGGCATGCTTGTGCCTTCCTCGCATGTAATAAACTGGATGAACCCGCCATGACGCTCACGCCTGGAACCACTCTCGGACCCTACGAGATCCTCTCGCTACTGGGCGAAGGCGGCATGGGATCCGTCTACAAAGCCCGTGATCCGCGGCTGGGCCGATTCGTTGCGATTAAGGTGGCGCGAGAGCAATTCAACGAACGCTTCGATCGCGAAGCGCGCGCCGTCGCCGCCTTGAATCACAACAACATTTGCACGCTGTACGACATTGGCCCCAACTACCTGGTGATGGAGTACATCGAAGGGCCCACGCTCGCCATGCGCATTCGTCAAGGCGCATTGACGCTGGATGACGCGATGCCCATCCTGAAACAGCTGGTCGATGGGATCGAAGCGGCGCACGAAAAAAACATCTATCATCGCGACCTGAAACCGGAGAACATCAAGATCACTCCGGAAGGAGTCGTCAAGATTCTGGACTTCGGATTAGCCAAGGCCGCCGACCCGTTGTCGGACTTGATGGATCCCGCCAACGCGCCCACCATCCGGCTTGCTTCGGTTGCTGGGATGATTATGGGCACGCCTGCTTATATGTCGCCGGAACAGGCGGCAGGCCAACCGGTCGATAAGCGCGCCGACATCTGGGCCTTTGGTGTTCTGCTCTGGGAAATGCTGACCGGCAGGCGTCTGTTCGAAGGACAAACCATCGACCATACGATGGACTATGTAATCAATAAGGAATTCCAACTCGACGAT
>JACPVQ010000165.1 GCA_016191645.1 Candidatus Solibacter usitatus | reverse complement strand
TGCGCCATTCCGCAGCCCAGAGCGCCAAGCATCTCCAGTTGTTGCGAGGTTTCAACGCCTTCCGCAATGACGTTCAACTTCATGTTGCGCGCCATGGAAAGTATGGTTTCCACCAGCGTCCGCGCTCCCGGCGATTTGCCCAATTCGCATACAAAGCTGCGGTCGATTTTGAGCGTATCGACGGGAATCCAGCGCAGGTATCCAAGCGAGGAATAGCCGGTTCCGAAGTCGTCCAACGAAAGCCGCACGCCCAAGGCGCGCAAGCGTACCAGCTTCGCCGTGGCGGTGTCCAGGTCCTGCATGATCGCGCTCTCGGTGAACTCCAGTTCGAGAAGATTCTCCTTGAGCCCGCTTTCGCGCAGCGCCGCGCTCACGAGGTCCACAAAATCCGGCCGCGCGAATTGCAGCGCGGAAACATTCACCGAAATGCGCACCGGCGCACTCATCGTTCCCGCCCACGCAACTGCCTGCGCGCAGGCTTTGCGCAGGACCCAATTTCCCAAATGGACAATCAATCCACACTCTTCAGCCACGGGAATAAATTGCGCCGGCGGAATGCGCCCCATCACAGGATGATTCCAGCTCAGCAGCGCCTCGAAAGAGTCCAGCGTGGCGCGACCCTTGTGTTGAATGTTCCAGATCGGCTGGAACGACAGCGTCAGCTCCTCGCGCGCGATGGCGTGCCGCAGCGCGTGTTCAATTTCCAGTTTCGCCCAGCGGTCCGCGCTCAGTTCCGGAGCGCCGCACAAGACGTCGTTGCGGCCGCTGTTCTTGACGCGATACATGGCCGCGTCCGCTCCGGCCAGAAGATCCTCCGCGCTTTCCACGAACTGCGAACACAAACTGACGCCGATGCTGGCGGTGAGACACAGCGGCTCGTCTTTCCAAAGGACGGGTTCGCGCAGCAGTTCCAGCATCTGCGCCGCGCGCAGCAGGGCATCGTCTTCCCCGCACACATCGGTCAGCATGACGACGAACTCATCGCCGCCGATGCGCGCGGCCATTTCGCCGGCGCCAAGGCAATCGCGTAGACGCGCGGCAGTGGCGCAAAGAACGGCATCGCCCGCGGAGTGGCCGAAGCTGTCGTTAATCTGCTTGAAACGGTCCAGGTCAATGAACGCAACTGCAATGCCGCAGCCGTCATTCTTATGCGCCGCCATTCCGGCGGCAAGCGTTTCCAACAGAACGGAGCGGTTCGGCAACCCGGTCAGTGTATCGTGATAAGCCTGGTAGGCCAGTTTGTCCGTGAGGTGTTGGTGATCCAGCGCAACCGCGGCCAGGGCCGCCGCTTTCTCCAGCAGTGCCGCCTCCACGCGTCTGGGCCGTTCCGCCAGCTTTCCGTAAATGGTCACCAGGCCCAGCAGTTCTCCACTTCCCGAAAGAATCGGCGTTCCTCCGCAAACATGCCAGCAGAATTCGTCCACGGGTCGCAGCATCCGCGCGGCGGTGAAATCGTCTTCCACCTCCGTCTCACCGCTGAAGGCCGGAGAAAAACAGCAGTGTTCATGAGTTCGCGGGAGAACCCGCTGCATGCGGCGCACGTAGGAGCGCGGCAAACCCGGAGCGGCGATGCAATCCAGTTTGCCGTCGTTCATAACATGAATGGCGGCAACAACGAACGGCGTCTGCCGTTCCAGCATATGCGCGATGCCGCAAAGCACATCGGGCAGGCCGCGTCCTTTGACAATCATTTCCAGCACCAGATTGCGGTCGTGCTCCAGCGCCTCGACGCGAACGCGGGCCCGCTGCATGCGGTTTTCCTGAATCGCGCGGGCCACACCCTTCGCCATCAATTCCATCAGTTCGATCTCTTGCGAGTTGAACCTGCCCCACCGCGCGCGCGGCGAGGAGAAACTCAGCACCGCGTACACTTCGCCATCCAGCATCACGGGGGAGCCAATATAGGACAAGGGGCGCGCCGCTCCGTAATCACTGCGGCCATGGAACCGGTAGTCGATGGAAGTGTTGGTACAAGCCACCGTCGCGCTTTCTTCGGCGACCACTCCGCAATAAATGCCCCGCAGTTCAAAGGTTGTGCCGCCGCACGATGGATCGGCTCCGGAGCACTGCGCCTCCACCAGTCCAAAACGTCCGCGGACGCGCGTCATCAGGCCGTGCTCCAGACCGAGGATGATGCGTCCGGTCTCCAGATAGTCGGCGAAAAGTTCGTCCAGGCTTTCGTAGTTGGTGGTGCTGAGGCGATGCAACTGCCGCAGATCTTCACCGGACTTGGTGATTTCCAGCGTCTTGTCGAGAAGTTCTTCCTGTGTCCTGCGCCGGTCGAGATCGTTGCCGGCGGCGCCGCGGCGGCGCTCCAACTCGATTTCATTACCCGCCAGCGCGGCCAGTCCGGCGAAATTGGATAACTGCGCTTCCGCCAGGTCGACATCCTCCGTGTGCGCCGCCATGAGGATTCCCGCCGCCTTTCCATCCCACCCCGGAATGACGGCTGTCGCGCACCACCGCACCGGAGGCGCTGTCCGCACTTTGGCAATCACAACCTGTTTGCGCGGCGCAAGGGGCAGTTCACCGGCCAGGGAGGAAAGCTCGGCTTCCATGCGCGCGGCAAGTGCGCCGGACGTGCCGCGTGGCAGCATCCGCTCGCCGTCGTAGACATACACCACCGTCGCCGGAACGTCCAGAAGGCGCGCCGCCAAGTTGGCCACGCGGTCCAGATTTCCGGCGTTCGTATCGATCCTGGCGGGTGCTGCTGCAAACATGTTACTCAGGTTCCGTGCGATTGGGTCTAAAGTAGTTTGAACCCTTCACTTGTGATCGCCTAACAAACCATGGCACTAGTACGTCCTGGAACCCGCCCAATAACACTGGCAGCGCAAACGCCTTCAATGCCAACATGGAAGAATGTCAACGGCCGTCACCGCTAAGAACGCTCGCGCATTTTTCGGTAAACGCGGAACGCTCTCCAAGTGGCACCCGAATTTCGAATTCCGGCCCGGGCAGTTGGAAATGGCCGAGGCCGTCGAACAGGCTTTGGAAAAGAAACGCCACGTGATTGTGGAGGCCGGCACAGGTACAGGCAAAACACTGGCTTATCTGGTTCCTGCCATTCTGTCCGGCCGGCGCGTGGTGGTTTCCACCGGCACCAAGAACCTGCAAGAGCAACTTTTCTTCAAAGACATTCCGTTTCTGCAGCAGCATTTCGGGCGCGAGATCAAAGCCTGCTACATGAAAGGCCGCCAGAACTATCTATGCCGGCAGAAACTTTACGACTCGGAAAGAGAGCCGGTTCTCGATGGCCTGGAAGAAGTCGCCGACAGCCAAATCATCAAGGAGTGGGAAAAGACGACGCAGATGGGCGACCGCGCCGAACTGCGCGTGCTGCCGGAGAAGAGCACGGCGTGGGCCAAGCTCGACGCCCGGGGCGAACTTTGCAATGGTCAGAAGTGCGCGCAGTTTGAACGCTGCTTCATCACCGAGATGCACCGTCGCGCCAATGAGAGCGACATCATCATTGTCAATCACCACCTGCTCTTCGCCGACCTTGCCGTCAAGGAGGGCGAGTTCGGGGCGATTCTTCCCGAATACAACGCCCTCATCTTCGACGAGGCGCACGAAATTGAGGACGTCGCGGGCTCGTACTTCGGCGTTAACGTTAGCAACCACAAGATCCGCGATTTGACCGGCGACATCATGGCCATCGCGCGGCGCAAGGATTTCGGCGGGGCGGAGTTGGATCGCGTGCTGGTGCGGCTACAGGCGGCTTCCGAGAGATTCTTCTTTCTCTTCGGAGAAGGCGAAGGGCGAAGCGGGTTCACTCGCCGCGAAGCATTCCGGCGCGAGCATGAGGAAGAGTTCAACGATGTCCTGCACGGCCTGGAATTGGCCTGGACCAACCTTGAGTTGGTGAAGAGTTCGCAGGATGAAGTTCTTCCGCTGTTGCGCCGCGCCCGCGAGCTGCATGGAGCGCTCGCTTTTTGGATGGAAGGACGCGACGAAGCCTACGTCTATTGGGTGGAGAGGCGCGGCCGCGGCTGCTATCTGCAAGCCACGCCCATCGACGTGTCCGCGCTGCTCTCGGTGAAGTTGTTCGACAAAATCGAAACGGTGGTGATGACTTCCGCCACGCTCGCCGTGGCCGGCGGTTTTGAATATCTGAAAGGCCGTTTAGGCGTGCCGCATGCCGCCGCCATGACCGTTCCCAATCAGTTTGACTACCGGCAGCAAGCCCTGCTCTATGTCCCGCAGCATCTGCCCGATCCGCGCGATCAGGCCTTCTTCTCCAAAGCCGTGGAAGAGGTGTTGCGCCTGCTCAAAGCGTCGCAAGGGCGGGCCTTCGTGCTGTTCACCAGCAATCAGCAGATGCGCATGATGCACGACCGTTTGTCGATGCTGCTGGAATATCCCACGCTACTGCAAGGCGCCGCGCCCAGGCACGCGCTGCTGGAGGAGTTTCGCGCCACGCCGAACGCCGTGCTGTTTGCCACTTCCTCTTTCTGGCAAGGCGTCGATGTGCCGGGCGATCAATTGAGCTGCGTTATCATAGATAGATTACCGTTCGCCGTGCCGAGCGATCCCGTGGTGGAGGCGAGAATCCGCACCATCCGCGAGGCCGGCGGAAATCCGTTCTACGATTATCAGATTCCGCAAGCGGCGATTACCTTGAAACAGGGATTTGGCAGATTGATTCGCAGCCGCACCGATCGCGGCGTGTTGGCGCTTCTGGATAACCGCATCACGCGCCAGCGCTACGGGCAGGTCTTCTTCGATAGCCTGCCAACCTACGACTTTACAACCGAATGGAGCGAAGTGGAGAAGTTTTTCAATGTTTGAAGTTTCCGTGGAAGAAACATTCGCCGCCGGCCACGCCCTTCGCAACTACAAAGGCAAGTGCGAGAACGTGCATGGCCATAACTACCGCGTGCGCATCACGCTGGAAGGCGATGGACTGGATCAAACCGGCATGCTGGTGGATTTCGTCGAGATGAAAAAGGTTCTGCGCGCCGCCATCGCCTACCTCGATCACCGCTTCATCAACGATCTCCCACCGTTCGACGAACTGAACCCGTCGGCCGAGAACATCGCATGGTACTTCTGCGACCAAATGCAGAAGGGGATGAAAGACGAATTGGCCCGGACCTCCGTCCGCATTCAAAATGTGAAGGTCTGGGAAACCGATACTTGCGTGGCTACCTACCGCCCGTAATGGGTGGCATTCATCTCGGCGTACGAGGCCCACTTCTCCGGCAGATCGTCCAAAGCGAAAATAGCGGATACGGGACATACCGGTACACATGCGCCGCAATCGATGCACTCCTGCGGATCGATGTACAACATGTTCGCGCCTTCGTAGCCTTCTTCGTCCTTCTTCGGATGAATACAATCGACAGGGCATGCGTCAACGCACGACGCGTCCTTTGTTCCGATGCAGGGTTCTGCAATCACGTATGCCATAAAACTCCTCTGGAAAAGCTAAACTCAAACGTATAGCATAGGCTGGAAGGGAAACTCAAGAGATGTTCCAATGAACCGGAGCTTCCCATACCGCGTCTTTTCTGGATGAGGACTAAATGATCACTTACTACTGCGATTGGGATGACGATTCGTACGACGGCGACGACGGTTTTGGCGAGGAGGAAGAAGAGGAGGAAACCTACGGCGATCAGCTCATTGTAGTAAAAATATTTTTACGAGATTTTTTTGGTAAATTAAAGGCGAATATTTTACCAAAAAAATAGT
>JACPVQ010000080.1 GCA_016191645.1 Candidatus Solibacter usitatus | reverse complement strand
CAATCTCCGGGTGGCTGCACAGCAGCCGATGGCCTCTTGCGAGGCCATGCGGGATCTGGAGATCCCGCTGCAGATCTGGAGATCTGCCCCACCCGACAAAGAGCTTTAGTAGACGGGTTGGCGTGCGCCTTGCGTGACGCGGGCTGTGATGCGTCCTACGCCTTCGATGCGGCCTCCCACGGTGTCGCCGGCTTTGATGCGCGCGCCTTTGGGGCATCCGGTGGAAATGAGGTCGCCGGGGTTCAGCGTCATGAAGTCGCTGTGGAAGCGCACGAGTTCGAAGGGCCGCGCGCGCATGTGTCGCACGACATCGCGCGAACAGATGCCGTCGTTGTGCTCCGTGATCACTTCCAATTCATCGACATCTGCCACTTCATCCTTCGTGACGATGACGGGGCCGAAGCTGAAGAACGTATCGATGCTTTTCGACCTTGTGAGATAACGCGGATTCTTGCGCAGCACGTCGAGCGCGGTAAGGTCCAGCGTGACCGTATAGCCGTAGATGACAGCAGCGATGTTTTCCGCCGGAACAAAGCGGCAGGTTCTGCCAATGACCACGCCCAACTCGCCTTCGGCATCGACGTCGTCCGATACCTCGGCCGGAGGCAGCACGATATCGCCGCCGGGCTGGAAGAGACAACTTGCGGGCTTCATGAAACTGCCGGGCTCTTCGGGCTGCACCGCGTTGATGTCTTCGGCGTGCGAAAGATAGTTGAGACCGATGCACCAGATCTTCGGCGGATGCGTGTAAGGCAGCAGAGGCCGCACTTCGGAAAAGGCAATCGCGGGGCAATCCTTTACGGGAAGCAAGGACACGCCGGTCTGAATCAACGCCAAAACATGATCGGGGTACCGCGTGTTGTACTGGGCGTTGATGGCCGGAATGGAAACGACTCCGGCATCCGTCACCACACCGGCGTGCGTTTCGCCGCCATGCGAAAAGCTCATCAGTTTCATATTGCGCTTACCGCTCCTCCGTCGACGCGGATGACATCACCGGTCATGTACGTAGCTTTTTCGGAAGCGAGGAAGGCCACGGCCGCTCCGAATTCCTCTATCGTCCCATAGCGCCGCAGCGGCACTCCAGCGGAGCGTTCGGCGCGAATCGCATCTACCGTCACGCCCGTCTTGGCCGCCGCCGCGAGGTCGATGGATTCGGAACGGGCCGTAAGGATGCGGCCTGGCGACACGCAATGCACCAGCACATTATCGGCTGCCACTTCAGCGGAGAGCGTCTTCGCCCATCCAGCCAATGCCGGTCGAAATGCGTTGGAGACGATCAGGCCGGGAATGGGCTGCTCCACCGATGTCGAAACGATGTTGATGATCCGCCCCCAACGGCGCGCGCGCATTCCCGGCAGCACGGCGCGGGTGAGGCGAAGCGCGCTGAGAAACACCTGTTGATAGGCGGCGTCCCATTGCTCTTCGGTGACGGAATCGAAAGTCCCCGGCGGAGGTCCGCCGCAGTTGTTCACCAGAATGTCGATGGGGCCAAGTTGTGATTGCACCTGGCTGACGGCGTTTGCGATGGAGTCCTTGTTCGATAGATCGCACGCTACCGCAAGCGCCGCGCCGATTTCTACCGCCGTACGTTGCAATTCCTCGGACCTGCGGCTGAGGATAGCCACCTTCACGCCTTCGCCGGCAAGCGCCGCCGCGGAGCCTTTACCCAGCCCTTGGCTAGCCGCCGCTACCAGCGCGACACGATTGCGAATGCCGAGGTCCAATGCGATCTCCCATTAGCAGCAAACGCAAAGTTCAGATCACGTCGACGCCCATGCTGCGCGCCGTGCCGCGGACACTGCGCATGGCGGCTTCGACATCGAAGCAGTTGAGGTCGGGCATCTTCAGCTTCGCGATCTCCTCCACCTGCTTTTCGGTGATCTTGCCGACTTTGTTCTTGTTCGGCTCGGCCGAGCCCTTGGCCAGATTGACGGCGCGTTTGATGAGCACCGGCACGGGAGGCGTTTTCGTGATGAACGTAAAAGTGCGGTCGGAGAAGACGGTGATCACCACGGGGATGATCAACCCTTCCTGATCTTTGGCGGAGGTCTTGGCGTTGAACGCTTTGCAGAACTCCATGATGTTGACGCCTTGCGGACCGAGCGCGGTTCCCACGGGAGGCGCGGGGGTCGCTTTGCCCGCAGGGATCTGCAACTTAATATTCGTGACTACTTTCTTTGCCATGGAATTCCTTTGTTACTGGGACTTGTCTACCTGTAGAAACTCGAGTTCCACCGGCGTGGCGCGGCCGAAGATGGTGACCAGGACGCGCAGCGTATTGCGGTCGGGGTTGACTTCGTCCACTTTGCCGGTGAAGTTGGCGAAGGGGCCGTCGACAATGCGCACGGTTTCGCCTTTTTCGAAATTGAGTTTCGGCCGCGGGCGTTCCGCCGACGTGGCCTGACGGTAGAGAATCTGGTTGACCTCGGTGGGTGTGAGCGGCACGGGCGTGTTGCCGCCGCCAACGAAACCGGTCACGCGAGGAGTGTTCTTGATTTCGTGCCAGAGCTGATCGTCCATATCCATTTGGACCAGAACGTAGCCCGGATACAGAAGGCGCTTGCTGTTGACCTTCTTGCCATTGCGCATCTCCACTACTTCTTCGGTGGGGATGAGAATCTGCCCGATTCTGTCGGCGAACCCGAAGGCATCGGAGCGGCTGCGGATGGAGTCCGCCACCTTCTGCTCAAAGCCGGAATAGCTGTGGATAATGTACCACTGCTTGGTTTCGTCGAGCAGCGCTTCGGGAGAAACGGCCGGATCGAGCACGGGCTCCGCCGGGACGTCCTGTGCGCCGCTTTCGCCAACCTGGAGATCGGTTTCTTCCGCCATTTTCCCTCGCGGTTACTTGAGAATCCTGGTAATGAGTTTGGTAATCGCCAGGTCGACAACGGCAAAATAGGCCGCAAACGCGAACACGGAAACAATGACCACCAACGTGGTAGCACGGACCTGGGTCCAACTGGGCCAAGTCACGCGGCGCATTTCGGAGCGCAGATCCTCGACATAGTCCTTCACCTTGCCGGGCCACCCGGTCATCTTCTGGCCCATCGAGGGAGCGTCAACTCGTGTATCGGTTTGCATAAAAACTCAAATCAAACTGTTCAGGATTGGTACCACCGGCGGCCTGAGAACTGCATTCTCAAACAATCGAATGGCAGGGGCGGAGGGATTCGAACCCCCACTCGCGGTTTTGGAGACCGCTGGTCTGCCGTTAAACCTACGCCCCTACGCGGATACCCCGTCAGACCATTAACTGGCAGTCAATCAACGTATCACAACCATTGTACCCAAAAAACGATGCGGACCTAAGTCCGTCCGTCAGGGAAGGTACTAATCGAGGATCTCGGACACCGTACCGGCGCCCACCGTGCGTCCGCCTTCGCGAATGGCGAACCGCAATCCCTTATCCATTGCCACCGGCGTGATCAAATCGATCACCATGCTCACGTTGT
>JACPVQ010000083.1 GCA_016191645.1 Candidatus Solibacter usitatus | reverse complement strand
GTGGTTTCGCACGAATTGCACCTCATTGAGTGGCTCAGCGACGAAGTCTGGTGGCTGAGCGCGGGGAAGCTGGAAGCGAAAGGACATCCCGCCGAGGTGCTCAATCTCTACCGGCGGTACACGGCGGATCGCATGCGCGCGGCCGGAAACGGAATTCCGTCAGCCCTTCCTCCGGCGATGCGCAATGGCGACGGACGCGCCGAACTGATGTCGATAGAAACGCTGGATGCGGCCGGTGGACTCACCTCCGTTTGGAAAGCGGGCGAAGAAGCAACGGTGCGCGTGGTGGTTCGATTTCACGCGCGCGTGGAAAACCCCGTGGTGGGAATACTCATCCGCACGCGCATCGGCTTCGAAGTTTTCGGAACCAATACGGAGTTGGAAAACGTGAGCTTCGGGCCCTGCGAAGCGGGGGAAACCATCGCCGTCACGTTCCGGTTCGATTGCCATCTTTGCCCGCACGAATACACGCTGACCGCCGCATCTCACGATCCCGACGGCGTGTGGCACGATTGGGTGGAGGACGGCGTGGCGCTGGCCGTGGCCGATCATCGTTACACGGCGGGTGTCGCCTGTTTGCGGGCAACGGTGGAGGCGCGGCGCTACAATAGTGACTTATGAAGGGTGACTTATGAAGGGCAATGACAAGGTAATCGCATATTTACAGGAAGCGCTGAAGGCGGAATTGACCGCCATCAATCAGTACTTCCTCCACGCCGAGATGATGGAAAACTGGGGCTACGAGCGCATGTCGAAAATCACGCGCAAGGAATCCATTGAGGAGATGCGGCACGCCGAATCTCTCATCGAACGCATTCTGTATCTGGACGCCGCTCCCAACATGACGGAGCTTTTCCCGCTGCGCATCGGCTCCACGCTGAAGCAGCAGTTGGAAAACGATCTGGCCTTGGAATGCGACGCGGTGCCGCGCCTGAACCGGGCGATTCAGTGCGCCGTGGAAGCGGGCGACAACGGATCGCGCGAGTTGTTCGAAAAAATCCTCGTAGACGAGGAGCATCACGTCGATTTTCTTGAAGCTCAACTGCACATGATCGCCGAGATGGGCTACGAGAACTATCTTGCCCAACAGATCAAGGAAGGCGCGTAGCCTTCACGCTGTCGTCGTCCATGGTTGCCAGAATCCGCGTGCCGTCTTCGGAGATGGACACTGAGCGCACGCCCGTGTAAACGGTGCCTTGCGACCCGAACGCGCTCCAGTAGGAACTTCCTTCGAAGTTCGCGATGCGAGCCCCCGAACGCTGATCGAAAACAAAGTAGTTGTACGGCTGGTCGCACTCGCCCAGTTCGCCCGTCGCCGTGCCCAATTCGCAAACAACGCGCCAATAGTAGCGCCGCGGAAGTTGGGACCAGTCGATGCGCGCGCGGGACAGGTCGGCGTCATCAAAGATCGCTCCTGTGAAGTCCGCGCCGCGAAAGTCGCACGCGACTAAAGCCGCCCATTGGAAATTCACGCCTCGCAGTTGCGCATTGCGCAGGCACGAACCGGACAGGCGGCTGGAGTTCCATTCGCTGCCGGACAACCGCGCGCCCGTCAGATCCTGGTTACGGCAAGCGACGCTTCTCAAGTTGGCGCGCTCCAGCTCCAATCCGCGCAAGTCGAGCCCTTCCAGACAATCGCCGGCAAGTGAAACAGGCTTGCCCAGTCGTCCTGTTTCCACGGCCTTCGCCAGCGCCTCCGCGTCGATGTGCTTCAACGCCCCAGGCCAATCGCTGTCCCTTAAAATACGGAACGCTTGCTCACGTTCCGGCAAGGTCAGGCTCGCGTCGGCGATGCGGCTCTCCCAATGGGCCCGGCCTTCGATCACCGATTTGATTTCGGCAAGCATGCGTTTGATGCTGCCCTCGGCGGCAAGACTTTCCACGGTCTCGCCGGATGCGTTCGCGGCGGACAAATGCGCGCCATTCTTCGCCAGCAATTCCAGCGCCTTGCGATTGCCTCTCCGGCACGCGACGTGCGCCGCGCTGTCGCCGCGTGCATCGCGAAGCTGAACCACCCATGGACTGGCCGCCAACAGCACTTTCACCGTTCCCGCATCCACGGATGGCCGGTCCAGATATTTGTGCAGCGCGGTCTTGCCCGCCGCGTCCTGCCATGCGGGGTCCGCTCCCCTGCCGGCCAGAGATCGAATGAGATTGCCATCCCCGTTCGCGGCAGCATCGGCCAGTTGTTCGTCGGCGTTGTCCATGGAATATCCAGAATCCGTTAGTAGGATACTATGAGAATCCAATGTCCAATGACCGGACACGGCGAGTTCTCTGGATCTCCCGGCTGCGCCCCGTTGCGGCGCTGTTCTCGTTGGTTCTAACGGTTGTGCTCGCCTACTCCTTCGCCGCGCCTTACGCGGTCGTTGCGGAATGGCAGTTGCGAGTCTTCGGCCGCGAGTTGAATATTCTTTCCTACGCCGTGGTGTTCATCTTGGGCGTTCTGCTCGCGCTCACCGTTCTGATCCCCGTGGAGACGCGCCTGAAACGCTCTCTCTCAGCAACGGAACTGGAGGCGCTGCGGAACCTGCGAAATGTTAGCGATCCATGGACCCCAATCATTCTGAAATACATACTGTTCACCGGCATGGCATTTCCCACAATGGCTGCGGGCTGGGCTTTCTGGAACTACTACCTCAAAGGCGTGGACGCGGGGCCGTTGTCACAGTGCGACATCCGCAGTCTGGAGAACGGCGAACAGCCGCCATCGCGCTTTGTGGAGATGCGAGGCGTGGCGCGATGGAATCGAACCATTGGATTCCAAAGAAGAGGAAGAAGCAGCCCCTGGCCGGAAGAAGACTACTTTCCTTTGGTTTCCGCTCCTGACCATGCAGTCCACATTCTGGGAATGGCTTCCGTGGCCACACTCCACAAGCTGCGGGAACGGAAAGACAGGGAGGTCCCTCTGCGCGGGGTGCTTTCGCGCGGCGTGGGAAATCGCATCCGGCGCGCCTTCGCAAACAGCGGCGTTCCCTTGGATCGAAACGTGTGGCTGCTGGAAATCGATGCCACCCCGGAGAGTCTCAAGGAGTTGGGGACGGCTCTCCTTACCATTACGGGAGTCATCCAGGTAATCGTCATCGGCATCGCGTTCGTTGTCCTGCGCAGCAAACGCAAATCAAGTCATGCCCAACCGCCGTCGAACCATGGCCGTGGTTTGATCGGGAGATGAAATTCGCAACACCTCAAATCCCGCCGCCCTTCCGCTGCTCTCACCGGCTTCGGAATCTTCCACCACCAGCGGATTGCGAACGCCTAGAATCTCCGCGGCGCGCCGGTAGGGTTCCGGATCGGGCTTGTGACGCGTCACGTCCTCTCCGCAAATGGTTACATCCAACCTGGCTAGAATGCCACCCACCGCAAGAACGGGCCGCACCTCTCTGCCATTGCTTGAACTGACCACGCCCAGCCGGTATGCGGAAAGCTCCGCAATCAATTCCCGAATTCCCGCAGCGAAGGGAGACAGCGCCAGGATGCGCTCGCCGAAGAGCGCATTCTTCGCCGGGTAGAGCGCGATCAGGTCCTCCATGCGCACGGGCTTGCTTGCCATGGCGACGAAGTCTTCAAACATGCGTCGATCCGAAAGCCCGACAAAATGTTTGTGATAGTGCTCCCACGTGAGGTCGATGCCGAGCGGCGCAAGCACCTCGCGCCAGCACTGCTGATGCAGCGGCTCGCTATCGACGATCACTCCGTCGAAGTCGAACAGAACGGCGTCGAATCCGTTAGCGTGCAATCTGCACCGATTGGATCATTTGATCGAAGATCCGCTGCACCTGCGAATACTCCGTTTCGGGCGCGATGAAAACCATGAACAACAGTGCTTGCGGATTGTCGAACGTCACCACGCCCACCACTTCTCGTTGATTCGGATAAGGCGAATTGTTGTAGAACAGATTCACCAGCGCGCTCATTCCGCTCACTTGCACTCGCGCCGGCTGCTGGCCGCTGGGCTTCACGCCGCGGTTCTGCTGCATCACCTGATTCAGATACGCCTGCGTGTCCTGATCGAAAGTTCCGCGGCGCGAGACTTGGCCGATGATGGCGCCATAGGCGATCTCCGCGTTGCCGTTGACATCGACAATTCCTTCGCGCGACGCCACCGTCACCTCGCTCGACTGCTTGCTCTGGAACACCTGCCAGTTCGCGGGGTAGCTGAATGTCAGGCCGCGGCTCTGATAGCGCTGCATCTGCGCGGAGGGACGCGCCGCCTCCGGCCCCGCGCCGCCGCGAACGTTGGCGTTCGCTTTGGCCGGGGCGGGCATTGCGCCAATCGTCTGCTGCACGCGCTTCAGTTGCGCCACATCGCCCTTATCGCCGCTGCTCGATTGCAGCAGACGAACCTCCTCGGTGACCGCTTTCACGCGATTGCCCGGACTCGGATGATCGGAGAAGAATTGCGCCACCGATCCGCCTTTCCCGGATTCGCCGGCCTGTAGTTTTTCAAAGAAACGCGCCATCTCGATAGGATCGTAGCCGGCCTTCGCCATGATGCGCGTACCCAGCAGATCGGCATCGCTTTCTGCGCCGCGCGAAAATTTCAGCAGCAGCGAGTTCGCGCCCAAACCCGCGCCCACCTGCGCCAGCTGTCCCAGCATTCCGCCGCCCAGCATGCTTGCGCCCAGTCCGGCAATGATCTGAATGCCTTGCGCCTTCATCACCTGCGAAGTGCCGTGACGCAACGCCACGTGCGAGATCTCATGCGCCATCACGCCCGCGATCTGCGCTTCATTGTCCGCCGCTTGAATCAATCCGGTGTGCACAAATGCCGGTCCGCCAGGCAGCGCGAAGGCGTTGATCGATTTGTCGTACACCACTTTGAACGAGTACGGAAACTTGCCCGCCTCCGGCGTCGAGGTGAGTTTTGACGCAATGCGGTTGATGTATGCGTTGAGTTCCGGGTCCCGTACCAGCGCCGACTTTGCTTCCACTTCGGCGGCTGCTTCCTTGCCCAGTTGAATATCCTGGTCTACGGAAAAGAAGTTCCATCCAGGCTTCAAAGTCTTGGGCTTTTGCTGCGCCTGCGCGCCGGCGGCGGCCGCGCAAAGAAAAACAACTGCCAGTCTGTTTATAAACATTGTGTAACGGGATCTCTCCACTCGCGGGCCTCTAAGGGGAAGTATAATAAATTTATGTTAACGCCCACTGAAAAGATCTGGCACAACGGATCTTTCGTGCCCTGGAACGACGCGAAGATTCACGTGCTTTCGCACACCGTGAGTTACGCCAGCGCCGTATTCGAAGGGATCCGCTGCTACAACACGCCCTCCGGGCCGGCGGTGTTCCGCCTTCGCGAGCATGTCCGCCGCATGATCGATTCGGCGCGCATCTACCGCATGGAGATTCCCTTTTCCATCGACGTGCTTTGCGATGTGATGACAAACCTGGTCAGCGTGAACCGCTTGGACTCCTGCTACATTCGACCCATCGCGCTGCGCGGTTACGGAGAGATGGGCGTGCTCGGCATCAACAACCCGATCGATGTGTTTGTGGCCTGTTGGGAATGGGGCAAGTACCTCGGCGAGGAGGCGATGGCCAAAGGCGTGGACGTGTGCATCTCCAGTTGGAAGCGGATTGCGCCGAACACGCTGCCCGCTCTGGCTAAAGCCGCCAGCAATTACATGAACTCGCAGTTGATCCGCATGGAGGCGCACACCAATGGCTACGCCGAAGGCATCGCGCTGGACGACGCGGGCTATGTCAGCGAAGGTTCGGGCGAAAATATTTTTGTCATTCGCGACGGCAAAATTCACACGCCGCCGCTGGGCGCTTCCGTGCTCCCCGGCATTACCCGCGACTCCATTATTCAACTCGCTCAACGCGCCGGGATTCCACTGGTGGAAACCCTGGTGCCGCGCGAAATGCTCTACATCGCCGACGAGGTTTTCTTCACGGGCACGGCTGTGGAATTGACTCCCATCCGCTCCGTCGACCGCATTCAAGTGGGCAGCGGAAAGCGCGGTCCCATCACGGAACGCCTGCAGCGGGACTTTTTCAACGTCATCAACGGCAAGACGGCCGATGTCGACGGCTGGTTGACTCCGGTTCATGTGGGGCAACCCGTGCCCGCGGCCGTCTAAAGAAAAGGAAATGATGGACACGAGTGCGCTGGCGCGGCTGATGGAAGCGGCCAAACGCCGCGCGATATTGCAGCTGCTGCTGGATCACGGCTCCCTCGCCTTCGCCTACGCCTTAGGCGCTTTGATCGTGCTGCTTCTGCTCGGCACGCAGGTGCTCGATTGGTACTGGCCGCTGTTGCTGCTGCTCATCGTCTCCGCCATTGGCGTTGCAAAAGTTCGCGGCCGCGTTCCATCCTCCTACGATGTGGCGCAGCGAGTCGATCTGCGGCTTCAGTCGAACGATTCCATCTCCACGGCGGTCTTCTTTCAAGCGGAACAGACCGCTTACGGTCACGCCGAATTGGTGGAAGCGCAGCGCCGCGGCGCGGAACTCATTGCCGCATCGTCGCCGCCCGCCGCCGCCGTTCCTTACACCATGCCCCGCCAGGCTTGGGTGTGCACCGGATTGTTCGCCATTTCCGTTTCGCTGCTGGCCATCCGCTATGGAATGAGCGGCTCCCTGGATTTGACGCAGCCGTTGGTCCACATTCCCTTCGAATCGTTTGCCGGTTCCGGCGACGCTAAAAAGCAGCAGAAATTCGCCAAACAGAAACTGCCCGACGGGTTGGACGCGTTCAGCGTTCCATCGGGTGAATTGGACGAACTGGCGGGCGATCGCAAGACCATCTCCGATGACGATCTTTTCCGCTCCGAGTCGATCGATTCCGGAATGCCCGCGGGCAAGGACGCGCAATCCGCCGTGAACGGCAGCCCGTCCGAGGATGGAGGCAAGGATTCCGGCGAGGCGGGCGATAAAGGTGAAGGCGCACCGGGCGGCGATGATCGCGGGCAGAAAGACGGCAACAAAGGCGCTGGTCCGCAGAATGCGAAATCGCCGGGACAGGGCGGCAATCAAAATCCCGGACAGCCATCGAACGAGAATTCTTCGCTCATGGACAAGATGAAAGACGCCATGGCGAACATGCTTTCACGGATGAAGATGAATCCGCAGCAGGGCGAATCGGGGCGGCAGAATACGGCTTCGCAGCAGGGCGGCTCGCAAGGAAACTCCGCGCAGAAACAGGCGGGACAGAAAGGCGCGCCTTCTCCGGGTCAGAAGGGCGAGGGGCAGGCGCAATCCGACGACGCCGGCGAGCAGGAAGGCGAGGGCGCGTCGAAGATGAACGCGCAAGGCAAGATGTCCGATAGCGCCGGCGCGAAGCAGCAGACGCAGGAAGGCAAGAGCGGCGCGGGAAAACAGGACGGCGATAAAGACATCCGCGATGCCGAACAAGCCGCCGCCATGGGCAAGATCAGCGAAATTCTAGGCAAGCGCGCGCAGAATCTCACCGGCGAGATCATGGTGGAAGTCAGTTCCGGCCGGCAGCAGCTCAAGACGCAGTACACGCAAAAGAATGCCGCGCATGCCGACGCCGGCGGTGAAATCACGCGCGACGAAGTGCCCGCCGCCTATCAGGATTTCGTGCAGAAATATTTCGAGGAAGTCCGCAAGACCGCGGCCCCGAAGCCGGAACCGAAAAGCAAATAGCTAGAACGGCCTGCCGAAGTTCATCGTCAACCCAACCTGAATCTGCGTCTCGCGCACGCCGCCGCTGACATGGATGTGCTGCCCCGAAACATCCACCGACAACCGGTTCGTGATTTGATATTCCATGCCCTCGAATACGGACATCGTCCGCTGAACGCCTGTCGATTTTTCCATCAACCCGTTCGCGTGCAGGGTCAGATTATTGAGGAATCCGGATTTCGCCAACTGCCTGCCGAATCCCACGCCAAGATCGAGAATTCCGGCCGGGTTCGCATCGGAGCTTGCGGTAGCCCCGTTCCATGAGCACGTAACGCCGCCGCTCGAAAGTCCCCGCGTGTAGCGTGCAATCGCCGCCGCGCCAATGCGCGCGCCGCTCTCGCCTCTGAGAATCGTCGTAACCTGAGGCCCAACCGCAATGCTCAGATGAGGCCCTGTGATCTTGTCCGAAAGTTGAGTGAGCGCCGTAAATGTGAGATGGTCGCTCCACTGTGTAACCCGGTTTCCATCGTCTACTACACTGGCGAACGAATCGAAAGCCGCGCTGAATTCCGTGCTCCCAAAATAGAAATCGTCGCCTTCGGGAGTGTACTTCAAGGTAGTCGGGCCGGAGTATGTGCAGCGTCTGCGTGAGCGACTCGCGGCTTCTCTGCCGCGTCATCTCGACCAGGCCAAATTCGCTCATCCCCAAGATGGTGCACTTGGCGGTGTCTTCGCGCATGCACT
>JACPVQ010000082.1 GCA_016191645.1 Candidatus Solibacter usitatus | reverse complement strand
GCGGCTGCAAAGCAGCCGATGGCCTCTTGCGAGGCCATGCGGGATCTGGAGATCTGCCCCACACCAAATCCAGACTCACCTGGACCCGCCAAGCGTCGAAGAGTCGCGACGCGGCAGGCAAAAGTGCCTGCGCCACGTCTGCGATAATCGTAGCGATGTATACGAGACTGGCTGTGGGCTTCGTCTGTGCGGCCATGATTGTCTTTGGGCAGCAACAGGCCTGGGATATTCTGAACGCTTCCTGCGTTCCTTGCCATAACGCGAAGGTGGCATCCGGGAAGCTCCGCATGGACAGCCTCGCGGAGTTGAAGAAAAGCGGCGTGTCCGGCGTCACGATGATGGCGCGGATCACTTCCGAAGATCGCGCCGTTCGCATGCCGTTAGGTCTGACGCCGCTGCCTGCGGAGAAAATCGCCGTCCTCCGTAAATGGATCGACAGCGGCGCGGCGGGCCTGCGAAAATCGTCCGCCCCTCATTGGGCTTACACGAAACCGGCGCCTCCCGCCTCTTCATCTGGAAACGCCATCGATCGTTTCCTGCTTGCAAGGCTGGAGCGTCAGGGCCTCAAGTTTTCTCCCGAAGCCTCGAAGGAAACTCTCATTCGCCGCGTGAGCCTCGATCTCATCGGCCTTCCGCCTTCGCTGAAGGAGGTGGACGAATTCCTCGCCGACACTAGCCCCGAAGCGTACCAGCGGCTGGTCGACCGCCTGCTGGCGTCGAAACATTATGGCGAGCGTTGGGCGCGTCCGTGGCTCGATTTGGCGCGCTATGCCGATACCAACGGTTACGAGAAGGATCGCCGCCGCACAATGTGGAAATATCGCGATTGGGTGATTGACGCGCTCAACCGGAATCTCCCGTTCGATCAATTCACTATGGAACAGATCGCCGGTGACATGCTGCCGAATGCGACCACCGATCAGAAAATCGCCACGGGGTTTCATCGCAACACGATGTTCAACGAAGAGGGCGGCGTAGATAAGGAAGAGGCTCACTTCGAAGTGCTGGTGGATCGCGTCGCCACAACCGCCACCGTCTGGCTGGGCTCATCGCTTGGTTGCGCGCAATGCCACAACCACAAGTACGATCCGTTCACGCAGAAGGATTTCTATTCTCTGATGGCTTTTTTCAGCCCCACGCGAAAGGAAGTTCAGGAGTACGGCGATACTTCCACGAAATTCCGCGAAGCGCAACTCGATCTGGCGACTCCCGAGCAAGAGAAGGCGCGGCAGTCATTGAATACGAAAATCCAGGAGTTGGATAAGCGGCTCAAGACATCGACGCCGGAATTACAGGCCGCGCAGAAGGCATGGGAAGCGCAGATTGCCTCCGCATTCGGCGATTGGCGCACGATGACGCCTTCTTCGGTGAAGGCGCTTCACGGGGCAACTCTGGGGGCGGGTGAAGGCGGAACGATTCTGGCTAGCGGCGACAATCCGCGGCGCGAGACTTACATCGTCCAGGCGGATGTGCCGACGGAACGGCTCACGGGATTGCGTATCGAGACCTTGCCGCACCAAGGCCTGCCGCGCGGTGGGCCGGGCCGGGACATCTATGGCAACTTCCTGATCAGCTCTATCAATGTGGAATTGCTGCGCGGTGAAAAGAGCGAGCCGCTCGCATTCAAACGCGTCCTCATCGACGATGGACGTTCCGGCGACAGCAAGAAAGGGCAATTGTGGAGTGTCGATGCCTCGCGCGACGATACGCGCCTGCCGCGGCAACTGGTGCTCGTGTTCGCCTCACCCGTGAATCTCGACACGAAGGCGTCGTTGCGCGTCACCATCGAACAAAACTCGGATTTCACCGGCCAAGCGATGGGCCAATTCCGTCTCTCTTCAACGGGCGCGGCGGATCCTTCGCTGGTAGTCAAAGTGCGCGCGAAATTGCGGCCTGTGTTGATGGCATCCACTCGCAGCGGCAAGGACGAGCGCGACTTGGCGGAATTCTATCGTTCCATCGCGCCGTCACTGGACGGAGCCCGCAAGGAGCTGCGGCAGTTGCGGAATGAACTCGACCGGCTGGGAGTGATGTCCGCGTTGGTGATGAGCGAAGGAAACAGCTTCGAGCGGCCCTTCGATTTCATTCGAACGCGCGGCGGGTTTGCCGCGAAGGCCGAGAAAGTTTTTGCGAATGTGCCGGCGGCGTTGAATCCATTGCCCGAGAACGCCATGCCGAATCGCCTCGGTCTGGCGCGGTGGCTGGTAAGCAAAGAAAATCCACTGACTGCGCGCGTGGCCATGAATCGCATTTGGGAACAGTACTTCGGACGAGGAATCGTCGAAACCTCGGAAGATTTCGGAACGCAAGGCGAACGCCCCGTGAATCCCGAACTGCTGGATTGGCTGGCAACGGAATTCATGGCGCGTAATTGGGATATGAAGGCGATGCACCGGCTGATTGTCACCTCGGCGGCGTACAGGCAGACATCGCGCGTAACGCCGGAATTGTTGCAGGCCGATCCAAACAACCGTCTTGTTTCGCGCGGTCCGCGTTTTCGCATGGAAGCCGAGATGATTCGCGATGCGTCGCTTGCGGCAAGCGGTCTTCTATCGCGCAAGATCGGCGGGCCGAGCGTCTTTCCTCCGCAGCCTCCCGGCGTTTGGGACATTCCCTATAACGACGATCAGTGGATGGAGAGCACGGGAGAAGACAAGTACCGTCGCGGAATCTACACGTTTGTGCGGCGCTCAGCGCTCTACCCTTCGATGGTGAATTTTGATGCCACCAGCCGCGAATCCTGCACCGTGAAGCGCATTCGCACCAATACGCCGTTGCAGGCTCTCAACACCTTGAACGATGCGGCCTTCTTTGAAACCGCGCGGGCACTTGCGAAGCGCATTCTCACCGAAGGCGGAGTCACGGAACGGCAGCGAATGGAAACCGGATTCCGTTTGACTACGTCGCGCCGTCCGGCCCCCGCCGAGTTGGATGGCATGTTGACCTGGCTGCGGAAGGAACAGGCGTATTTCACTTCGCGCACCAGCGAGGCCGAACGCATTGGCGGTTCTCCGGAGCAGGCATCGTGGGTTATGCTGGCAAACGTTTTGCTGAACCTGGACGAGGCGCTGACCAAGGAGTGATGTCATGAAACTCAAGGCCATCACGCGGCGGCACTTCTTCGGGCAAACGGCGGGATTCGGCATCGGGCAGCTTGCTTTGGCCGGATTGACCAACGAGCGTCTCTTCGCTCAAGCGGGATTGCATCACAAAGCAAAAGCGAAAAACGTGATCTTCCTTTTCATGGCGGGCGCGCCTTCGCAACTCGACATGTTCGACCATAAACCGAAACTGAACGAGTATGACGGCAAACCTTGTCCTGAGGAGTTAATCAGAGGCGAGCGCTTCGCGTTTATCAAAGGCGTGCCGAATCTGCTTGGATCGCCGCACCGGTTTTCGCGGCACGGAAAAAGCGGCGCGGAGTTGTCGAACCTGCTCCCGCATCTGGGTTCGATCATTGACGATGTGGCCATCATCAAGTCGATGAACACGACGCAGTTCAATCATGCGCCCGCGCAGATCTTCATGAACACGGGCCATCAAGTGCCTTCGCGGCCGTCGATGGGATCGTGGTTGACCTATGGGCTGGGCAGCGAGAACAAAGACCTGCCGGGCTTTGTGGTGCTGCTATCCGGCAAGAACGCGCCCGACGGCGGCAAGTCGTGCTGGAGCAGCGGATTCCTTCCGTCTTCCTACCAGGGAGTGGAGTTCCGGCGGTTCGGCGATCCGGTATTGTTTCTTTCCAATCCCGATGGCATGGCGCGCGAAACGCGACGCCGTTCCCTGGACTTGGCAAGTGAACTGAATCGCGCGCACATGGCGGAAGTGTCCGATCCGGAAATTGCCTCGCGCATCTCGGCCTACGAACTTGCCTACAAGATGCAGACCAGCGTTCCGGACTTGGTGGACATCGCCGGTGAGCCGAAGGAGATTCACGAACTGTACGGCACCGAGCCGGGGAAAAACTCGTTTGCGAACAATTGCCTGCTGGCGCGCAGAATGGTCGAGCGCGGTGTCAGAATGGTCCAGTTGTATCACCGCGGGTGGGATACGCATGGGGCCTCGAGCGATGAGGACATCGTCAACAAGCTCAACTTTCTGTGCCGCGAAACCGATCGCGCGGCCGCCGCCCTGGTGACTGATTTGAAACGCCGCGGCCTGCTCGATTCCACCATCGTCGTGTGGGGCGGCGAATTCGGCCGCACTCCGATGAACGAAGCGCGCAGCGGGTCGAAATTCCTGGGCCGCGATCATCACCCGCGCGCGTTCACCATGTGGGCCGCGGGCGGCGGTTTCCGGCCGGGCGTGACCGTAGGCCGCACAGACGATGTCGGGTACAACATTGTGGAAGATCCGGTGCAAGTGCACGATCTCCACGCGACCATCCTTCATCTGCTGGGTATCGACCACACGAAGCTGACCTACAAATCACAAGGCCGCGATTTCCGGCTCACCGACGTGCACGGCACGGTGGTGCAAAAGTTGATTGCCTGAGGTTTAGAAATGAGGGCTCGACCTCAAGCATTGCCATATTTGCCGGCATGTGCCATGTTGAATGGTATGACGCTGAAAATGGACAAAGCCGGGCGGGTCATTCTGCCAAAACCCGTACGTGACCGGCTGGGCCTGCGCGAAGGTAGCAACGTGCAAGTGCTGGAAACCCCGGATGGAGTGATTTTGAAACCCGCGGAAAAGGGTCCTTCCATGATTAAGAAGCAGGGTCTTTGGGTGCATACGGGAAAGCTGCCACCTGGATTCGATATTGTGCAGGCAATCCACGATGATCGCGAGGAGCGTCTCCACAAGTTGACTGGCCAGTGAAGGCTTATTTCGACACGAACGTTCTGGTCGCTGCCTCTGTCCAAAAGCACCAACACCATCCCCCCGCGTTTGAACTGGTGAAGGCCGTGAAAGGGAAAGCATTGCAGGGGTTCGTCAGCACTCACGGGATAGCTGAGTATTATTCCGTCCTTACACGCGCTCCATTTACCCCGCGAGTTCACCCCTCTGAAGCTGGTTGTTTTCTTGAGGACAACATCCTGCCGTATTTCACTCTTGTCGCACTTGAGGCGGAGGATTACAAGGCTGTGATTCGCAATTGCATAAACCAGGGTTTGATCGGCGGAGTGATGTTTGATGTCCTTCACTTACACGCTGCTCAAAAGGCCGGGTGCGACCGGGTTTACACGTTCAATTTGCGGGACTTTCGGAGATTGTCGCCGTCAGGATTTTCCGGCAAGATATCCTCACCCTGAAAAAGAGTACTCCCGCGTAGCGCAACTGGCGATCAAGCGTGCACCGCCCGTTCTCAAGTCCGCGACGTCTTTCGCTTGCGCAGTTCATCCACCGAAACCGCAAGAATAATCACGGCGCCGATAATCGCCTGTTGCAAATACGGGCTGATTCCCAACAGATCGCTGCCGTTGGCGAGCAGGCCCATAATGAACGCGCCAATAAGCGTGCCGACGACGCTGCCTTCGCCGCCGCGCAGGCTGCCTCCGCCAATGACGACCGCGGCGATCGCCTGCAACTCATATCCTTGGCCGGCGGTCGGTTGGCCGGTCATCAATCGCGATGCTTCGATCATTCCTCCCAGCCCGGTAAGCGCGCCGCAGATGGCGTACACGGCTGTGGTGTGAAAAGCCACGGGAATACCCGCGTAGTACGCCGCATCCGGATTGCTGCCGATGGAAAACGCGTAGCGTCCCAAGCGTGTGTGCTCAAGAACAATGTGCACGGCCACCGCGCATGACACCAGGACCCACAGTACAAACGGCACGCCGAGAAAATTGCCTTCGCCGAGAAATGAGAAAGCCTGGGGAATCTCATGTACCGGAAGTCCGTTGGAGATGATCAGCGTCGTTCCACGAATGATGCCGAGCGTTCCCAGCGTGACGATAAACGGATTGATCTTCAATCGCGTGGTGAGAAAGCCGTTGACCAACCCGCAGAAACACCCGGTGAGAATGCCGATGAAAACGCCGAGCCCGATAGGATAACCTTTCTCCATCATCTTCGTGCCCATCAATCCGCCCATGGCGAGGATTGCGCCCACGCTCAGATCGATGCCGCCGCTGATGATGACCAGCGTCATGCCGAGGGCCATCAAGTTGATCACCGCCGTCTGGCGTACGACGCTGGAGAGGTTGGTCTGTGTCAGAAAATGATCGGGCGACGCGATGGACAGGCCCACAAACAACGCGATCAACGTGAGAAACGGCAGCAGTTTTTGAATCATTGTTCTCTCACCTGCTCGCCAATCAAGGTTCCGCCGTCGTGCAACGTCGCCAGCCTCATGATTTCTTCCTGCGTCGTACGTCCGGGCAGTTCTCCGGTGAGCGTGCCGCGCCGCATCACCAGGATGCGGTCGGCGACCTGCAACAATTCCGGCAATTCCGAACTCACCATGAGAATCGCCGCGCCGGAGCGTGCCAGCTCGTCCATCACTTCATAAACCTCGACCTTCGCTCCCACGTCGATGCCGCGCGTCGGTTCATCGAACAGAAAGACGCGCGCGCCGCGTACCAACCATTTCGCAATGACGACTTTCTGCTGATTGCCGCCGCTGAGCCGCCCGGCAAGTTGGCGGTGGGAATCGCAGCGGATGCGCAGCCGTTGAATGTATTCGCCGGCGAGTTGTTTTTCGGCCGCGTGATCCAGGAAGAAACCCATGCGGCTTACCTTGGCCAGATCCGCCGCCGTGAGGTTGTGGCCAATCGGAAGCGCCGTGGCGAGCCCCGTTTTCTGGCGGTCTTCAGGAATCAGAGCGAGTCCGTTGGACACCGCCTCACGCGGCGATGAAACGCGCACCGCTTTGCCCGCCAGGTGAACGCTGCCGCTATCCAATGCATCCAGCCCGAAGATGGCCCGGCACAATTCCGTGCGGCCCGCGCCGACAAGTCCCGCAAGCCCTACAATCTCGCCGGCGCGCACCGAAAGGCTGACGTTGTTGAGCAGCGGCTTGCGCGTAACGCCTTCCACGCGCAGCAACTCCTCGCCCGGAGTTTGTGGCTGTCGCGAATAGAGCGAGCCGATGGGGCGGCCCACCATATGTTGAATGATCTTCTCCGTGGGAATCTCCTTCAGCGCGCTGGTGTGCACGGTTTCGCCGTCGCGAAGAATGGTCACGCGATCTCCAACGGCGCGCAGCTCCTCCAGCCGGTGGGTGATGTAGATGACCCCCATGTTTCGATTGCGCAGCGCGCGCACGATGCGGAACACTTCCTTCGTTTCCGCTTCCGAGAGCGAACTGGTGGGCTCATCGAAAATGAGCAGGCTCGATCCATGTTGAATCGCCCGGCAGATTTCCACCAGCTGCTTTCCGGCCGGACTCAAACGTTCGACGCGCCAATCGGCTTGTAATGGAAAATGATGCGCTTCGATAAGCAGTTTCGCCGCGGTCTGGATCCAGCGCCGGTTTACCCAGCCGAGCGGAAGCCGTTCTTCGCGGCCCAGAAAAATGTTCTCCGCGACGGTGAGATGCGGAGCCAACAGCGACTCCTGATGGACCATCGCGATGCCCGCCGCCGAAGCGGCCGCGGGGCTGGTAAAACTGGCCTTCGCACCCTTCCACAACATCTCGCCGCCATCCGGCCGGTACAGCCCCGCGACGATTTTCATCAGCGTCGACTTGCCCGCGCCGTTCTCTCCCAGCAGAAGATGCACCTCGCCGGCGTCGACTGTAAGGTTGCCGTCTTTCAGCGCCGTAACACCGCCGAACCGTTTCTGGATGCCGCGAAGTTCAAGAAGCATTGCGAAAGGGATAGTGTAACGGATTTGCGTCGATTCGCACCCTTGGCGAGATTGCTAGACTGTCGTTAGCATGTTGCCGCTAGCAGTTCTTGCCGTTTTCCTAGGCGCAGATTCGCCGTGTCTGGCTCAACCCGCTGCCGGCGTTGCATCGGCGTGGGACATGCGGGCCACCTTGGCGCAACTGGTGGACCAGGCACAGCGTCTGTCCCATCTGACGGACCAGTTGAACGTGGGCGAGTGGGTGAATCAGGGCGCTCCGGAAACTTATGTCCAGCAGCGGCAAACCGTTCAGACACAGGCCGGTTATTTGCGCACCGTGAGCCAGAGGCTTTCCGCCGACCCGGAGAGACTATCGTTGGCCTTGGACGCCTACTTCCGTCTGCAAACCTTGGAACAACACATCGCCACCTTGGCCGAAGGCGCGGCGCGGTTCCAGGAGGAAGAGCACTCTCGCGAACTCGGCGAATTGCTTTCCCGCAATTCCGAGGCGGCAACGCGGCTACGACAATATGTGATGGACCTCTCCGTCACAAAGGAACAGGAATACGCGGTGGCGGAGAAAGAAGCGCAACGGTGCCAGGTGATTCTGAATCGGTCCTCACCCGTCAAACCGGAGGCGAAGGGAAAAAAGTGAATCAGCCTTACGTGTACGAGTGCAGCATTTGCGCTGAACAGTCGACCTCTATATGCGTCTATTGCACCAAGGACGCCTGTCCGAATCATCTATGCGCGAAGTGTTTGCGTTGCAGCGATTGTTGCGATTGCGATCATTATCGCGGCCGGTCACCCAATGCCGTTGGGCAAAACGGAGTGGGAAATCAACGCCACTAGATTCCAGGCAATGAGTGCCGCGAAGAAGATGTTGACCCGGCGAAGCAGGCTGCCTTTTTGCAACCGCCAGCAGTAGATTCCTAGAATCAGCGCCAGCACCTTCACCACCACAAGCCCCCCCAGCGGGCTCGGAAATGTGTTTAGCGCCATACGAACTACAGGATTGCCTTCCTGTACACCCTGCACCAAGAATGCGGTTGTAGTCAGAAGATCGAGCAATTGCAGGTAGCCGTATTGTGTCAACGTGCCAATCATTGTCAGGGTCAGTTTCCTTCTAACCCACTGTAAGGATTGGGAAGGGTAGGAACAATGGCGAACTCGGTCTAGTACGGCCCCAAGAAAGTACTGCCGGGTTGAAACGTTCTGTTAGGATGAAGAATTGTTCTTTGGACCACCTGTGCACAAAACCGTTCTTACTTCAACGAATAGTGTGAACATCCAACAAGTACTAAGGCGAGCGTGGGGATGGTACCTCCATTCGGGAATTCAGGAAGATAGTAGCGGGGTGGCTCGTCATTACCGCATCGACTTGGGTCGAAACAGCCGCATTTCCACGGAGATTACTGGGTACGCCGTGGGCGCCTATTGCGATTTTTTCAGGCGCAGCGGCGAGGAGCGGCACTTGCAGGCGGCCATCCGGTCAGGGCAGTTTCTCCTCCGGGCATGGGATAGCCAATTCGGCATCTACCCTTTCGAATGGCCGACGACGGAAACGCCCGCAGAGAATCGCGCCTTCTTTTTCGATTGCGGGATCATCGCGAGGGGGCTATTACAGCTCTACCGGCAGACTGGCAAAAGCGAATACCTGGACGGGGCCGCCGCATGCGGCCGGTCGATGTGGCGTCATTTCGAACGCGATGGCCAGCTGATGCCGATCCTGCAATTGCCTTCGCTTGAGGCGACGCCCTTTGGCGGCTCGTGGTCGAATAATCCAGGCTGCTACCAGTTGAAGCCTGCCCTGTGCTGGCTTGATCTTGCCGCGCTTACGGGCGACCAGGTGTTTTCATCGTGGTACGAAACGGCTCTGCAGCGCGCGATTTCGAACGACGACGCATTTCTGCCCGGTACGGCGGAGCGTCCGCGCATCATGGACCGTCTTCACGCATACTGCTATTTTTTGGAGGCGCTGCTGCCGGTGGCGGACCGGGAAATGTGCACATCCGTTTTGAAAAACGGGATCGAGAAGACCGCACGGTATCTGCGTGAGATTGCTCCCACGTTTGCGCGTTCCGACGTTTATGCGCAACTGCTGCGCGTACGCTTATTTGCCGCTCACAGCGGCGCGGTGGCTTTACAGGAACCGGAGGCGGAGGAAGAGGCCCGAGCGATTCCCGCGTTTCAATACAATTCGACGGAAGCACGGCTCAACGGTGGATTCTCTTTCGGCATCCGTGATGGTGAACTCACTCCTTATGCCAATCCGGTTTCCACGGCCTTCTGCGCGCAAGCGCTGGCGCTGTGGGACGACTACAAAAACGGTCATTTCCGGGCCTCCGTGGGAGACTTAATATAAGTTGGCCGTGTCCGATCCTCTGATCAAGGTCGCGTTCGTCTCCTGCCAGGAGCAGCAAGTAGAAGCCTACCTGCGCAGGATGGGGGAGATCTTCTCCGAATTGCCTCTGTGGGTGGTGTCGGAGTTTCCACCACCAACCGGGCGATGGATTCCCTACAAGCCGAATCGCAGCTTCGGCGAGAACTTGGCGCGCATTCGCGCGGCTTTGCGCGGTTCCAGGGTGAAGCTCTCGGCGGTGGTGCTGGAACCGAAATCCGCCTATCCGGAAATGCGATGGCTAGCCTTCGTCCTGGCACCAATTGGGTTTCTCGCCTTCAATACGGCGCTCGACAACTTCATGCTGCGGCCGCGATGCGTGAAGACCATCGCAGGACATTTTTTCTGGCGTTGGAAGGAGAATTTCGACTTTCAGACGCATCCGGGTGGAACGCTGTACACCTGGGTCTGGCGATTGGGGAATCCACGAGCGTTGCGGCGGCCGCTGATGTATTGGGCAGCTGTGGCGGCCGGATGGTTGGCGCGGATGGCGCGTGTTCTTAGTTCTCCGCGTCAGGATGCGCGCGCGGATCAGCCGCCGGAAGGGATCAGCGTAGTCATTCCGTCGCGAAATGGCAAAGAGTTGGTGATGCGGCTTCTGCCGGGCTTGCTGCCGCAACTTCCGGAGAACGGGGAAGTGATTGTCGTCGATAACGGTTCCGATGACGGCACCGCGGCCGAATTGCGATCTCACTATCCGCGCGTACGCGTTGAAGAATCGCCGGCGGCGTTGTCCTTCGCAACTGCCGTGAATCGCGGCATCCGCGCGGCGGCGTATTCGCACGTCTGTCTTTTGAACAACGACATGATTGTCGAACCCGGCTTCCTGGACGCTCTGCGGCGAGCCTTCGCCGAAGTGCCGGAGCTTTTCTGCGCCACTGCGCAGATTTTCTTCCCCGAAGGAATGCGCCGCCAGGAGACGGGCAAGGCCGTCTGGTGGAGCGAACGCGATGGCCGCGCGCTTGCCGATTTTCCCGTCCGCTGTATCGATCCCATCCCCGGCGAGAATTATTCCTGGGTGTTGTACGGCAGCGGAGGATGCTCCCTTTACGACGCGGCGAAGCTGCGGCAGATTGGCGGATTCGACGAATCGCTCGCACCTGCCTACGTGGAGGATCTCGACATCGGGTGGCGTGGTTGGCAGCGCAATTGGCCCACGGTCTACGTGGATGGTGCAAGGGTGACGCATTTCCATCGCAGCACGACCACACGCTACTACAAGCCGGAGTTGTTGCAGAGCTTTGTCGATTACAATTTCCTCCGATTCCTCGCGCGCCATGTTGCCACGCCCGGTGCCTTCGCCGGCTTGTGGTCCGCCGCCATTCGCCGCTTGAATCTGCTCGCGGTGAAGCAGGCCGCTACCGTCGCCTGGGCCGAAGACGCTCTGGCGTTCGCGTGGAAGGCCGCGCGTTTACTGCAACCCGGCCCAAAACCCCTGTGGCCTGAAGAATGGATTCTCGCTGTGGGCAGCGGCGCGTGCGCCGTATTTCCGGGACGCGCGGCAAGCGGCAAGCCGCGTGTGATGGTAGTCAGCCCCTATCTGCCGTTTCCGTTGTCGCACGGCGGGGCGGTACGTATCTACAATCTGATGCGCTGCGCGGCGGACGAGTTCGATCAGGTGCTGGTGGCTTTTGTCGATGATTTGCAAACGCCGCCCGCGGAGCTTCTGGAACTCGCTTGCGAAATCGTCCTGGTGAGGCGGCACGGAACGCATCTGTTTCCCGATCGCGGCAGACCGGATGTAGTGGAAGAGTTTCAATCCGCCGCCATGGAAGCGGCCATTATTCAGACCGTGCGCAAGTGGCAGCCGGGCGTCGCTCAGCTTGAGTTCACATGGATGGCGCAATACGCCGCTCAATGCAAGCCCGCGCGCACGGTGCTCGTGGAACACGACATCACCTACGACTTGCAGCGGCAGCTTCTCGATCAAGGGGAAGACTGGGAGACGCGGCGGCACTACGGCCGCTGGCTGTCCTATGAGAAGGCCGCATGGCGCGAAGTGGATGCCGTTGCCGTGATGTCGGAGAAGGATCGCCGTGAAGTGGGAAACGAGAAGGCGGTGCTGCTTGCCAACGGCGTCGATCTGGCGCGGTTTCAGGCGTCCGGCCGCGGCCCGGAGGCGCGGCGGCTGTTGTTCATCGGCTCCTTCGCGCATCTTCCCAATGTTTTGGCGCTCGATTTCTTTCTACGCGAATGCTGGCCGCTGATCGATTCGCTGCAACCCGTGTTGCATATCATTGCCGGCTCGCGGCACGAATACTATTTGCAACGCTGCCAGGACACGGTACGCCTCGATCTCGGCAACCCCCGCATCGAAGTGGAGGGATTTGTTTCCGATGTGCGTCCGGCATACGAACGCGCCGCGGTCGTGATTGCTCCATTGGTCGCCAGCGCGGGAACCAACATCAAGATCATGGAAGCGATGGCCATGCGCAAAGCCATTGTGACCACGCCCGCCGGAATCAACGGCCTGGATCTTGAAAACGGCCGCGACGTGCTGGTGGCGCAAACAGGTGAGCAGTTCGCGGCTGCAATTCGCGAATTGATGGAACACCCCGAACGCCGTGGCGCACTGGAAGATCAAGCCAGGCGCACCGTGGAGCGTGATTTTGATTGGCGGGCTATCGGAGCGCGGCAAGCGGAGTTGTACAGAAAACTACTTCGCCAGCCGTAGAATTGCTTCCAGGCTGCGGTCGACGTCGAACTCCGTGGTCGCCCACGAGGACACGCTGATGCGCATCGCCGTGCGGCCTTGCCAGACCGTTCCGCCGCACCAGCATGTGCCGTCCTTCTGAATTTCCGCGATGACCTTCAGCGTTCTCTCCGGCGTACCGAAGGACACCAGCACCTGGTTCAACACAACTTCATTGAGAGTTTCGAAACCCGCCGCCGAAAGTCCCGCCGCGAAACGCTGCGCGAGCGCGCAATTCCGCTCGATCAACGTCGCCAGTCCCGCGCGGCCCAGCGATTTCAGCGCCGCCCAGATCTCCACGCCGCGGGCGCGCCGCGAAAGTTCCGGCACAAATTGCGATGGTTCGCGATGCTCCCCTTGCGGCAAATACGCCGCGCTGATGCTCATGGCGGAACGTAGATTATCGGCGTGGCGCACGAATGCCAGTCCGCTGTCGTAAGGCACGTTCAACCACTTGTGCGCATCGGTGGCCCAGGAATCCGCTTCCGTGAAGCCCTCCATCAGATGCTCATAGCGCGGGCTTGCGGCCGCCCATAAACCAAAAGCGCCATCGACATGAACCCACGCATTGGCGGCATGCGCGCGGCGGCAGATTTCGACTGCGGGGTCGAAAGATCCACTGTTCACGTTGCCCGCCTGCATGCAAACGATGGCGGGGCCATATAGCTCCGGCAGCAGTCCGGCGCGCATGCAACCTTGCCCATCCACGGGAACTCGTGTCACCCGGTTGCGGCCCAGTCCCAACATCCCCAGCGACTTGATCAGAGACGGATGCGCCTCCTCGCCGATAACGACCTGTATTTCCGGCGCGCCGAACAATCCGTTCGCTTCCACGTCCCATCCCGCGCGCGCGAGGACGGCATTGCGCGCCGCCGCGAGGGCGGTGAAGTTCGCCACGGTTGCACCCGTAACAAAAGCTCCGGCGCAGTCAACGGGCAGTCCAAGCAATTCGATCAACCACGCCAGGGACACTTCCTCAAGCACCGCCGCCACGGGAGACGCGGCGAACAGGCCGGCGGGCTGGTCCCACGCGCTCGCCAGGACATTCGCGGCCAGGGTAGCCGGGAGCGAACCTCCAATAACGAATCCGAAAAAACGAGGGCCGGCGGTGGCGACGGTTGCCGGCGATCCAAGTTCATCCAGGACGTGAAGCACCGATTCCGCATCGGATTCCGTTTCCGGCAGCGGCTCGCGGAAGCGGTCCAACGCACGCACGGCGTCGTCAGATGGACCTACGCGGCGTTCCTGAAGATCGTCCAAGTATCGCGCCGCGCGCACGGCGGCAGATTGCAGCAGTTCCCGCATTATTTCTAGAGTAGCGTGCGCAGCGTCGATGCCGTCTTTCCACGCAGGCTTTCCAGTCCCGGCACGGATGCCGCGGTAATGGCGAGTACGGCGGCCGCGCCATCTTCGGAAACCTTCCCGTCCACGCTCAGCGTCGGCAGCATGCCGCGAATGGCCTCGCTATCGGCAGCAGGGTCGGCGGCCCGCGCTTCCGAAGGCAACGCTTCCCGGATTTGTTCGGCAGTGTGCGCGGACATCCACTGATTGGCCCGCAAAAATGCCTTGGCAAAGGCGCGGGCGTCATTGACGTTCGCATCCAACCACGATGCGCGCGCAACCAGGCAAAGGCTCGGATACTCTGCGCTGCCCAGGTATCGCGCCGCGCCATCCGGAGTTCGCAAGTCCGCCAGCAATCGAACCTTCGGCATGCGCAAGTGAAGAGTGGCATATCCCAGGTTGGTCAACATCGCCGCGTCGACTTTGCGCTGTTCGACGGCAGCCACAGCGCCGGCCGCCACGCCGATGGCGGCGGTCTTCACCGAGGCGATGTCGATTCCGTGTTTGCGTAATATCGCATTGAGCATGTTGTGAGACGAAGAGCCAGGTCCGGGAATGCCGACAATCTTTCCCGCTAGTTCTTCAATGGACTGTGCCGTAGCCGACGCCAGCACGCTACCCGGCCGGCGGGCCAATCCAAGAAACGCAACGGTGTCGCGCCCCGCTGCCGCCAGGGGCAACAACGCATCGTAATAAGCGGTCGCAACATCGCCGTCCCCCGCCAGCAGCGCCTCCATCATTTTCGGGAAGCTTTGAAAGTAGGTCGCCGCAACGTCGATGCCTGCGGCTTTGTAGAATCCCTGACCGATGGAAAGATGGTGTCCATAGGATTCCGGAAAGGTCAGCAGACGCAGAGGCCGCTTTTGTTCTCTGCATGCGACCGGGGAAGCGCCCGCAAGCAGAACCGCCCTCCGCGTCATGCTACCTTGGCAAGCATGGTTGAACCCTGGATCTCCGGCTCCCATGCCGATGTCGATGCGCTGCTGCGGCCTCTGTTTCACTCCTTTGAGCATGCCAAACTTGACCTGGCAAAGTGGACGGAGGGGCTAAGCACGGAACAGATGTGGGCTCGCCCCATGGAACTTGGACCGGTGGGGTTCCATATCCGCCACATTGCCGGCAGTTCCGATCGATTATTCACGTACGTGTTGGGGCAGCAACTTTCGGATGCCCAAATGGCGGCGATGAAAGCGGAGATGGAGCCCGGAGTCTCCCGCGATGAGCTTCTAGCCACATTGAATGAATCCCTGGACCGCATTGCGTCGGCCGCGAAATCTCTGGACCCGGCGACGCTCGGCGAATTTCGCGGCGTCGGCCGAAAGCAGCTGCCCACCACAGTCATGGGGTTGCTGGTGCACATCGCCGAACATACCCAAAGGCATGTCGGTGAAGCGATCGTCACGGCGAAAGTTGTTGCAAAGAGCTGAGTTTCTGTCGATTGTTCCGCAACTCGTTTCAAAAGTTCGTGTTAGGGGGCAATTCCCTCAGTGCCTTATCGGTTGTTTCCCTAGCCAAATTCAGGTCTTCCACCGCGCAACTAACCCTACCCAAAAGGGTTAAGATGGGAAAACACCCCGTAACGGGTAGAGGGATAGAACGGCAAAAACCATGAATGGCAGAAACATGATCAAACGCAGCAAGTTCGTACTTGCCGGCAGTGTCATCGCGGCACTCACCGGAGTATACATTCACGCTCAAGAGCCTCAAACGGAAGGAAATAGCCCGGAGCTGGCAGTGGAGCACGCCCAGTGCGACTACCTCGGCCCGAAGCAGAGCTTTTACAACCGTGCCGGTTTGGCGGGACAACGGCTGAGAGAGTACAACTACAGCCATGCGACCATGGACATCGCCAGACAGTTGCCCAAGTCGTCTTCCGGGCAGCGCGCGGCGGGCGTCGATTACAACAGCCAGAACATCATCGACCAGAATTTGTTCGCGGTCTGGAAAGCCAACGATGTTGTACCCGCCCAGAAGTCGAACGACTTTGAGTTCATCCGGCGGGTCACGTTGGACTTGACTGGCCGCATCCCCACCGCTGTGCAAACCCAGACGTTCATCAACGATTTGAGCCCTGACAAACGCGTCAAGCTCGTCGACACTCTTCTGGCTTCTACGGCCTTTGTGGACAAATGGACCATGTACTGGGGAGACCGGCTTCGAAACACGATCCGCAATGTGCAGGTGAATCGCTATGCCCAGGGCCGCGATGCGTTCTACAACTATATAAAGAGTTCGGTGCAAGCGAACAAGTCTTACGACAAACTGGCTACAGAGTTGATCACCGCCAACGGCGAAAACAGTTTCCGCGGCGGCGAGATGAACTGGTTGGTTGGGGATCGCGTTACGGGCGGCCCGGTACAGGATATTTGGGATGCGCAGGCAGTGGACGTTTCTCAGACCTTCCTGGGACTTTCCTATGTCAACTGTGTCTTGTGCCATGACGGCCGGCGTCACTTGGAAAGCATTAACCTTTGGGGTTCGACCACTACGCGCCTGGAGGGCTACGAGATTTCTTCGTTCTTCTCGCGGACGCAAATGGACGCGGTGCGCATCAATCCCACGGTTCCCAACGACAATACGGCCTATTGGAACATTCTGGACAACGTCCGGTATCGTACGGACTACGGATTGGGCAGTACGACTGGCAACCGGCCCGCGCGTTCCTTTGTGGGAACCATGCGCGCTGTGCCGCCGAATTACTATTGGACGGGCGAAACTCCGGCCCCGGGTGAAAACTACCGCGTGGCTCTGGCGCGTTTTCTAACGAAGGACCTCCAGTTCGCTCGCGCCGGCGTCAATTACATTTGGAAAGAGTTCATGACCAAAGGGCTGGTGGATCCGCCCGACATGTTCGACCTTGCGCGATTGGATCCCGATAATCCGCCGCCCGATCCTTGGACCTTGCAGCCCAACCAGCCGAAGCTGTTGAACGATCTGGCGAAAGTCTTCATCGACCAGAAGTTCGACCTCAAGGCGTTGATGCGTCTGATCGTCCTCAGCTAGGCTTACCAGCTCTCCAGCCGTTACGAAGGCCAATGGAATCCTGCTTGGGAAGATATGTATGCGCGAAAACTGGTTCGCCGTCTGTGGGGCGAGGAAGTCCACGATGCGCTGGTAATCGCCAGCGGCGTGCCCTCGGTCTATCGCATTGGTGACGTGGGCAACCAAACGGTTTACGATTACGCAATGCAATTCCGCGATGTCGTGAATATGCCCGGCGGTGCGATGAACACGTGGTTCGACAGCTTTTTCCGCGGCAATCGGGACAATGAAAAACGCAGCACCGAAGGTTCCACGCTTCAAGTGCTCAATCTGATGAACGATGGTTTTACTGTCGGCAAGTCCCGCGTATCCGGGACTGGCGCAACGGCCAGCCTCGCCTCCAGGGCGATTACAGGCACGACGGATGAGCAGTTGGTGAGTACGCTCTACATCAGCGCTTTGTCCCGCTATCCCACCGATGCGGAAAAGGCCGCGGCGTATGCGTATCTCAGCAATTCCGCCAATGGAACCAGAGCCCAGAAGGCCGAGGATCTGTTGTGGGCGCTGTATAACAAGGTCGATTTCTTCTTCAACTACTAACGGAGGCAGGCCATGATCGGAAAAGAAAACTTCGAAAAATTTCTGCGGAAAAACCCGCATCATCACACCTACATGAGCCAGCGCCCGTTCTATTCGCGGCGCACCTTTTTCAACGCGATGGGGGCCGGGTTCACCGGTTTCTTCCTCGCCGGAAAAGGGTTCGGAGCGAATTCCGGTGTCGTTTCGCGCGGCAATCCCACGCTCATTAACAAGGCGCGCAACGTCATCTTTGTTCTGTTGACAGGCGCTCCTTCTCACACCGACACATTCGATTTTAAAATGGTGGATGGAGTAACGCCGGCGACGTTCAATCCAGCAAAGATCGGCGACATTCTATGGCCCACCGGCATCATGCCGAAGCTGGCCAAGAATGTGCCGGACCTGGCAATTGTGCGCACCATGCGCGCCTGGGCTTTGCAGCACAACCTGAGCCAGACATGGGCGCAGATTGGACGTTCTCCCACGGCGGCTCTGGGAGATATCGCGCCTAATATCGGAACAATCACGGCGGCGGAGAAATTCTCCGAACGGAGACCCTCCGATACGTTCCCCTTCTTCATGGGCCTCAACGCCAACGACATGATTGGCGCGGGCTACATGAAGACGTTGTACGCTCCGGTCAAGTTTGTGCCGGCCACCTCGGGGTTTCCGGACACGGTTAATCCGGACGGGGCGGCGCGCTTTGAAAACAAATACGGGTTGCTCAACACCTTGGACGCCCCTCTCCGCCAGAACTCGCCCGTCAGCGGTGAGTTTGAGGACTTCGACGGCTTCTACAAGGAAGGCCGGGGCATGATGTTCAACCCCAAAGTGGACACGGCGTTCCGGTTTACAGCCACGGAATCGCAGCGCTACGGAAACTCGGGTTTTGGCAACGCATTGTTGACCGCTTACAAAGTGCTTGCCGCCAATTCGGGAACCCGCTATGTCCAGGTGAACTTCGGCGGCTGGGACAACCACCAGAACATCTATACGGCAAATGTTCTACCTCGCCAGACAACGCAGTTGGACGATGGACTTTCCGCTCTCTTCACCGACCTCAAATCCAGCGGACTTTTCAACGAGACGCTTGTTGTGATTCAAGGCGAGTTCGGACGTACCGTCGGACGGCTCTCTCCTCAACAGGGCCGCGATCATTACATCCAGCACTTCGCCGCTTTCGCCGGCGCGGGCGTCAAAGGCGGGCGCGCACTCGGAGCCACCGATCCCACCGGCGGCGCAATCAAGGATTACTTCTTCCGCGAGCGCGAGACGCGTATGGAAGATATCGAGGCAACCATCTATTCGGCCCTCGGTATCAACTACACGAATATCCGCTACGACGATCCGTTCGGACGAGGCTTTGAATACGTTCCCAAAGGCGATCAGGACGTCTACGGTCCTATCAACGAACTCTGGAATTCCTGAACGCCGTCTTCCGCCTGAAACACGAAACGCCGCGCCTCACCCGCGCGGCGTTTTTCTTTCCTGGTAGAATAAACCCTTGCGGTGAACTTGTGAGTCCTCTTCTTAGATTTTTCGCCTACCTGCTACATCTGCCGATTGCCATCTTCGCCGCGGCGCTCGGACTCTTTGGATGGTTGGATGGCGCCGCCAACATGACGATCGACTTCCTGCCCTGGAGCGGAAAGGCCCTCGCCTACTGGTTGCTCGGAGTTGGCATTGCGGGCGTGCTTTCGGCCCTGCTTGCCATCTGTGGGAAGACGAGAGCGTTGTTCGCCGTATATGCCGCGGTTGTGTTCTGTCTCACCGTCAACGGCGTTTTCTTCTCCGGACACAAATATTCCGGCAGTTCGGATTTTCGCTGGACGCTGGTGTTTGCTTTGTGCACTTTGATTGCGCTCATCGGAACTCTGACCAAAGGCGAACGTCAGCGCCGCATTTTCTAGCCCTTGATCCTCAGCCGTTTGAACTCCACCCATGTGCCCGTTTGATGGGCCTGTAATTCAATGTGCCCGGCATCTACATTTTCCAGCGTGTCGTACTGCAGCACGGTTTCCCCGTTGATGCGGCCCAGTACGCTTGCGCCCCGCACCACCAGTTGCAGCAGCCACCATTGTTCATCGACAATGCGCGGATATTGCGCGCGCTTGTAGTGATACAGTGAGCCCGTTGGGAAGTGCGCGCCCTCGACGTTGTGCAGCTGAATTTCGTAATGGCGCTGCGCGCGCGTGCCGCCGCCGGAACTGCGGAAGATAACTCCGCCGTTATGAGCACGACTCGTTCTAATGTAGGTGTGAAGTTCGAAATCCTTGTACTGCTTCTTCGTGGCAATGTGTCCGAGTCCCTCCAGCCGCATCACGCCGCCAACCGGCTGCAATACAGGCTTGCCTTCCGAGACGAACCACAAACCGGCGTCCGAGGGGGATTCGTACAACGATTCCCACTTCTCCTTGGATGGGAGTTCGCGAATCCGCAAGTTGCGAAACCGGATGGGATAGGAGAGCGATTCGAAGCCGAGATACCCGCTCCGCAACCGGTAGCGCAGCTCGGCGTTCGTTTCCACATCCAAATCCTGCACCAGCGTATCGTTCATCCACACACGCAAATGCGGCCAGTCGAACACGACGCGAAACGTGTTCCATTCTTTTTTGTTCTTGACGTAAACGGCCTTCGGCGCAATCAGCGGAAAGATGGAGCCGTTGCCGTATGCATCCGGCACATCCTGCGCCTGATGAAACAGCTTCACCTCGAATCCAGCCCAGGCATTGCGGCCATGATCGGGAGCATGCAGAAATACGCCGGAATCCATCCATCCACTCAGAAAGAACTCGCCGCGAAAATCGAAGTTTTCGTAACGCCGGTCCGAGCGCAGCCACGTAGGGAAGTTGGAGCCGGGGTGAACAACAATGGCCCCTTCATCGACATAGAAGGCGGTTTCCGGCCCTTCCTGCACGGACCATCCCCGCAGAGACTTGCCGTCGAATAACGAGGTGAAGCCGGCCTCCAAATCGGGGTTTTGCGCTAATCCCGCCACAATCGGTGTAAGCAGGAAACCTCGGCGCGTGGTTGCCATATGCGGATCGCTCACATCAGGCGAGCGTGAGCTTCAATCTGTTCCGCCGCGGGAGTGACGATGATTTTCTCGGCGTCCTCCCATGTTTCGACAATGCGGCGCAGGTGATTGCCGGCGATGCGGATGCACCATGGGTCCGTCAATTCCCGGCCGAGTTTTGCGCTTACGGACACAAGACTGGCGTGCGGTAACGCGATCACTTTCTCCATAACGGTTCCGTCATCGGCTTGCATCTCCCATTTCACATCGACTGCGTCGCAGTGTCGTATGGAAATGGCGTTCTGCAGCCATCGCAACGAGACGAACCATTTGCGGCCGAACGGATCGGTCGCTTCAAATCTTCGAGGGTTATCGGCCATCACCGATCATTGTATCAATACGGCATTCCATCAGAAATCGTTCTGCCGCTGAGATAACAGGGAAAGGAACTCGCCGCGCGTTTCCTTTTGGGTGCGGAAAGCTCCCAGCATGGCGCTGGTCATCGTGCCGGAATGCTGCTTTTCCACGCCGCGCATCATCATGCAGAAGTGGCGCGCCTGACAAACTACGGCCACTCCGCGCGGCTCCAGGACTTCTTGCAGCGTTTCGGCGACTTGACGCGTGAATCGCTCCTGCACCTGCAAGCGGCGAGCGAACATGTCGACGATGCGGGGGATCTTGCTCAGCCCAATGACGTGTTTGTTCGGCAGGTAGGCAACATGCATTTTGCCGAAGAACGGCAACATGTGGTGCTCACAGAGACTGTAGAATTCGATGTCCCGGACTACAACCATCTCGTCGTATTCCACATTGAACAGTGCGCCGTTGACAATGCGGTCCAGTTCCACGTGATAGCCGCTGGTGAGAAACCGCAGCGCTTTGCCGGAGCGTTCCGGGGTCAGTGCCAGCCCCTCCCGCGCCGGGTTCTCCCCCAGTTCACGAAGGATCCCGTCGATCATGGGCGCAATCGGATCCGCCTCCCGTTTGGGCGTCATCACTTTCACCGCGGCTTTGGCGCGTCTCATGGTTACTCCTAACCTGACTACTACTACTCTCTGTAATCTCCCCACCTGTGGGGCAGGTCTCCAGACCTGCAGCGGGATCTCCAGATCCCGCATGGCCTCGCCAGAGGCCATCGGCTGCGTTGCAGCCGTCCCGGCGTTATTACTCCCAACAGAGGCGGTCTGGAGACCGCCTCGCATATCTGGAGATCTGCCCCACAGCAAAATGAGAATGGTAGTACAAATTAATACTCCACCATATTGCGTCTGGTTTCCCAGATGCGAACTCCATCCAGATAGACGCCGTTGTTAAAAAAACCGCCGCCATTCTGTTCCAATCGAGACCGAATCTCAATAGCCAGATTCTCAGTCGTCGGTGGAACTGTGTCGAACGGTTCCACCTCCTCGTTCAAATAACGGTGATCCATTTTCGCCAGCACTGTCTCGTGGACAAATAAATCCAATGGTTCCAATGATGCCAGCAACCCTGTCTTCGCGTCGGGCTCGCCGCGAAGAATCACTTCCAGCACATAGTTGTGCCCGTGCCCAAACGGGTTGTTGCACTTTCCATAGAGCGTGCGATTCTCTTCCGCGCTCAGTTGCCGGCTATGCAGGCGGTGCGCCGCGGAAAACCGGTATCGCCTTCCAAGTCTGGTCATGAATTACTCCGCGTACTCCACCCAAAGATCTTCCGTTTCGTAAATGCGCACACTGTGCAACCGTGCGTTGGGCATGTTGAGCTTCCCGGACAAGCGCCGCCAAATCTCTCTCGCGATGTTCTCCGGCGTCGGGACAATGTGATCGAAGGGAGGAACCTCGCGATTGAGAAAGCGGTGGTCCATGGGATGAACCACTTCGTCGTTCAGGATCTCCTTCAGCACTTTCAAATCCATCACCATGCCGGTAACCGGATCCGGTGTCCCGTCCAGAGTTACTTCCAGCACGTAGTTGTGCCCGTGGCCATGCGGATTCGCGCCGTTGCCATAGACCGCCGCGTTCTGCTCCGCGCTCAAAGCCGGACTGGAACAGTAATGCGAGGCGGAAAACTCGGCGCGGCGTGTAATTTTCATGCTGGGTCTCCAGATTAGATGCGGACAGAGGCGAAAAGGATCTTCTAAGATTGTAATGAGTACCTATGCAGTCTGGCAAAACCGACAAGATTCTTCGCGGAGCAATCTGCGTTCTGGTCCTGGCATTGATCGCCGTGACCGCCACAACGCTGGAACAACGCATTGTTGTCGCAGGCGACGCCGCCCCGGGCTTTGAGATTGTTGCCGATAACGGCAAGAAGATCTCCCTGACCAGTTTCGGCGGCCGTTTGCTGGTCCTCAATTTTTGGGCGACGTGGTGCCCGCCGTGCATTCAGGAGCTTCCTTCCCTCAATGCTTTTCAGGATGCGCTGCGCGGAAACGGCGTTGTGGTGTTGGCGGTCAGTCTCGATAAGAATGAGAAGACGTACAAGGCCTTCCTCGACCGGGCGCAGGTAGGTTTCCTCACGGCTCGCGACCCGGAGGCCAATATCAGTTCCAGTTACGGGACGTTCAAGTATCCGGAAACGTATGTCATCAACGCCCGGGGCGAAGTGCTCGAAAAATTCGTCGGGCCCGAGAACTGGCTGGATCCAAAACTGATCGAACGTATCCGGAAGCATCTCTAGGAGATCCACGTGATCGCGGACCCGGTTCGTCAGAAACTCGCTGCCGTCACGGGCGCGCACGGCTCTCTTCACCGGCCCGAAGATCTTGCGCTTTACGAATACGACGGCGGCGTCGATAAGGCGAGACCGGAGATGGTGGTTTTTCCGCGCACCACCGATGAGGTTGTCGCGATCGTGAAGATCACGCGGGAACATGGCATCCCCATCGTCGGCCGCGGCGCCGGAACGGGGCTAAGCGGCGGCGCGATTCCACGGCAAGGCGGTGTCATGATCGGGTTTGCGCGCATGAATCGCATCTTGGAACTCGATCTTGAAAACGAACGCGCGGTGCTCCAGCCCGGCGTCGTGAATCTCGACATCACGCTGGCGGTGCAGGCCCAGAATTACTTCTACGCACCCGATCCTTCCAGCCAGCGGGCATGTACCATCGGCGGGAATGTTTCGGAAAACGCGGGCGGCCCGCATACTCTCGCCTATGGGGTCACGACGAATCACGTTCTTGGGCTGGAAGTAGTGCTGCCCGATGGATCTGTGATGAACGTGGGCTGCAAGGAGCCGGATTCGCCGGGCTTCGATTTGTGCGGTCTGCTCACGGGTTCGGAAGGCACCATGGTCTTAGTGACGAAAATCATCGTGCGCCTGATGCGCCAACCTGAAGTGGTGAAGACGTGTCTGGCTATCTACAACGAAGCCGGCGATTGCGCGGATACAGTTGCCGAGATCACGGCGCGCAGCATTACGCCGGTGGCCGTGGAGATGCTGGACGGCGTGATGCTGCGCATGGTTGAGGAAGCCACGCACGCCGGATATCCGATGGATGCGGCGGCGGTGCTGCTGATCGAATTGGAAGGGCTCAGCGAAGCTGTGGAGGACCAGTTGGCGCAGATCCGGGAAGTCTGCACTTCCTGCCGCGCGCGCGAGTTTCGCGTCGCCAAATCGGCGGCGGAACGCGACCTGCTCTGGAAGGGCCGCAAGAACGCGTTCGGCGCAGTGGGCCGCGTCAGCCCCGCCTATTACGTGCAGGACGGCGTTGTACCGCGCACGAAGGTCGCTCCAACGCTGCGCGAGATTGAGAAGATCGCCACCCGGCACGGCTTGATCATCAGCAATATCTTTCATGCCGGAGATGGGAATCTGCATCCCATTATTCTGTTCGACCATCGCAAACCCGGAGACCTTCAGAAGGCCGCCAAAGCGGGCGAGGAGATTCTGGAATTCTGTGTCGATTCCGGTGGGTCCATCACCGGCGAACATGGTGTCGGCATGGAGAAGATGGAATTGATGGGGCGGCAGTTCGACGGCGATTCTCTCGACATGATCGCGCGCTTCAAATCGCTTTTCGATCCGGAATGCAGGCTGAACCCGGGCAAAGTTCTGCCCACGGGAAAAGGTTGTCTGGAGATCCGCCAACAGCCGCTTACCGCCGGCGGAAGTCTATACTGAAGCGGCCGCGGCCTGGGGCTCTTCGAACGGCAGCGGCACGGGCTTCGCCTCCGGCAGCAGCCAACGCGCCTCTTCAAATCCGATGTACTTCAAGATTTGCATCGTGTCGTCCGGTGCGGCAAGGATGTCGCCAACCTGCAAAGGCGTATCGGAATTCTTCAGTTGGTTCCACGCCGTGTACAAAGTGGCGGCTTCCACCGTTTCGCACTCGTCGAAATCCCTGGGCTTGACCATGGTCGCGCCCGAGGAGTGCGGAGCCCAGCGAAAGCGTTGCCGCTCGTTTTCTTTCATCCGGAAGATCTTGTAGGAAGGCATGCGTGAATGCCTATTATGCCTCAAAACATTGCCTCAAGGAAATGTTCTCATCGAGCAAAGCGGCTTCCGCATCGCGGCGTCCTTGCGCAATCCATTCGCGAACGCGGGCCCGCTGCCACAGAAAAGCGTTTTTCCAATTCCCCAGCGACCGGCTGGGAGCAAGTACAACGGTTCGCTCCTGCTCCGGCTTCACAGGACGGCCTCTGATGGCACGCACCGGTTTCAACACGGCCCGCACGGGCCACGGCATGCGAGGCATGACGTTGAGACCGATCACGCTGGTGGCTCCGCATCGCGCCGCGGCCCATAGCGGCAGCGCGCCAAGAAACCCGCCATCGGTGTAAAGTACCTTTTCGATTCTCTGCTGCGGCAGCAGCCCCAACAAAGCGCAAGAAGCTGCAAGATGCTTCCAATGCACGTGACTGCCTTCCACCATCCTTGGCCGCAGCCGTATGAGTTCCGTGAGAACAACATGAAATTCCACCTCCGGCCGGTAGGCATCGTGAATGCCGCGGATGAAACCTTCGATCTGTGAAAACTCCACCAAGCCGTCAAGAGGTCTCAACGGAATTCGAAACCTCATCCTTCCTTGCGACGCTGCTTCTATCCAATGCTCTTCCAACTCGCGAGGATCCGCCCCTCCCGCTATGGCCCAACCGTTCAGCGACCCGATGGACGCGCCGATGATTACGTCAAACCGGCAATGTTGCCGCAGCACACTCCACGCGCCCACCTGCCACGCGCCGAACAAACCGCCTCCGGAGAGAACCAACGCATTCTTCTTTTCCATGACCACAATTCATCTTACCGGCATGGCCCATTGCGGGATAATGCATGCATGATCACTTCCACTGGACGACGGACTTTTCTTGTGGCCGCAATCGCTCCCATCCCGGCCGCCGCGCAATTGGACCGGATTCTCAGCCGCATCGGCGGCAAGGGCGGCAGTGGAGACAAGACGTCCGGCGGATTGAAGGAAGCGTTGTCCATTGGCATTACGAACGCTGTGGGCATCCTTGCGAAGCCCGACGGCTACTTCAAAAATGAGGCCGTGAAGATCCTTTTGCCGAAAAGCTTCAAGACAGTGGAAACCGGGCTCAAATTCGCGGGCATGGGTGGAGTGCTTGACCAGTTGGTGTTGGGAATGAATCGAGCCGCTGAGAAGGCAGCGCCGCTGGCGAAGAACATTTTCGTCGATGCCATCAAGCAGATGACATTTACAGACGCCAAGAACATCCTTACCGGGGGCAATACAGCCGCAACGGACTTCTTCAAATCAACAACCACGGACAAACTGACAACGGCATTCAAACCGCCGGTTTCCGAAGCGATGGCGGAGGTTGGAGTCACAAAGACGTACAACGAATTCCTAGGGCGCGTGCAAAAGATGCCGCTGCTGCGATTGGAGAAACTGGAGCTGGACAATTACGTGGTGGGCAAGGCGCTGGATGGACTTTTCTACATGGTTGGGCAGGAGGAGAAGAAGATCAGAACGGACCCTGCCGCGAGAGTTACGGGACTGCTGAGAGAAGTGTTTGGCGGCCGTTAACGGAAAATCTCGTCTATGGTGCCTGCATCGAGAAGACGGTCGCTGAGCAAATCGAGCGATTCCGATGTGGCAGATGCCAGACGTTCCTCAACCCAAACGGGAAGCGGGCCGAAACGTTTGGTCAGAAGCCGCAGCAGGAGACCAGCCTTGCCTTCCGCCGCACCTTCCGCCTTTCCCTCCGCCAACCCCTCCATTTTTCCATTCCGGAACACATCCCCAAACAGTTTGTTCTTGTTCTCAAGGACCGGGCTCGCCATCAGGACATCTCCGTCCAGGTCCCGAATGTCGCGGCAAACAATCTCATAACGGCCCGATCCTTCCTGCCAAACCGTCGGCATTGTAATCGGGGCTTCTCCGACATACAAGACCATTTGTTGGGGGAACTTTCCCAACCTGCGTTTGAACAGAAGTCCGTACAGCAATAGCCTCTCGGGCATGTCGCGCTCGTTCTCGCTCTGCAGTTCCGTGTGAAAGTAGTTCCCGTCCGCAAGTAATGCGAGAAGATCGGAGCGTAGCGAAGTCACCATCGGCAATTCGATATTCAGCCATTCGACGACAGGCTGGCCCGTCAGCATTTCAATGATCTTGGAACCCTTGCCTGGATCAGTTCCTTAAGCGTGGCGTCGAATCGCATGTAGGTGGCCTAGCTATAGAGTGGCCTCTGTGCGATTTCTTCTCAGAAAGCCTGCTACGGCGCGAGGGCCAGGGACGCTTTTGCGCGCAACGACATGGGCGAGGATTCGCCGCGTTGCAGTTTCGGATAGGCGGCTGCGGCAATCATCGCAGCATTATCGGTGGAGAGCGCAGGAGTTGGGAACAGCGCGGGGCATGACAACCTGCGGGCGGCGGTTCGCAATCCCCTATTGCAGGCAACGCCGCCGGAAATGGCAATGGATCGCGCACCGATCTCCTCCGCCGCGGCCTGTGCACGGCTCAGCAACTCCTCAATCACCGTTGCCTGAAACGAGGCAATCAGGTCCAACGTCGACTTCGGAGTCAATGCAATCCATTGTTCCATGGTGGGTCTTGGCGTCTCCCGCAGGAGCACACGCCGCGCTGTGATCTCCTCTTCCATCGCATGCGCTTCCACCCACCGCAGAACGGCAGTCTTCAATCCACTGAAGCTGAAGTCGAGCGGATTGCCCTTCATCTTCACCTTGGAGAAACGAACGCCGCGAGGATCGCCAAAGTCCGCGAGCCGATCCAACACTGGTCCGCCGGGGTACTCATATCCCAGCAGTTTGGCGACTTTGTCATACGCCTCACCGGCGGCGTCATCGCGAGTCTTCCCCAATAGCCGGTACAAATAGCCCTCGCGCATTTCGAAGAGGTGCGTGTGGCCGCCGCTCACTACCAATGCAACAGCTGGAAACTGCAAATCATTTCCGGCATCCATGGCAACTGCGTGGATATGCCCTTCGATATGGTTCACACCGATCAACGGCAGCCCGCGTGAAAAGCAGATGGCTTTGGCGTACGTCAATCCCACTAGAAGAGACCCGACCAGCCCCGGCCCTTCCGTTGCCGCAACCGCATGCAACTCGCTATAGGAGCATCCGGCCTGTTCCATCGCTTGGCGCGTTACCAACGTGATTGCCCGCAGATGCTCGCGCGAGGCGAGCTCCGGCACCACGCCGCCGTACTTGCCGTGGACATCCAGTTGCGACGCCACGACGCTCGATAGGATTCGGCGGCCATCCTCCACTACGGCCGCAGCCGTTTCGTCGCACGACGATTCTATGCCGAGAATCCGCAAGTTGCTATTGTAGCGGCAGAGTGCTTGTCTCCGAATTCGACTTTCACCTGCCGGAATCCTCTATCGCTCAACACCCATTGCCGGATCGCTCCGCTTCTCGCATGCTCGTTGTCTCGCGGAAAGAGGAGCGCTACACAGACTGCCAGTTTCGCGATCTGCGCGATTTTCTCCAACACGGCGACTGTTTGGCTCTCAATGACTCCAAAGTTCTGCCCGCGCGTCTCTATGGGCATCGCGAGGGATTCTCCGGTCAAATCGAAGTGCTGCTGGTGAAACCGTCGGGGCCGGATCCGCTAACGTGGCTTGCGCTCGCCCGTCCGGGACGGAAGCTTCGCAGCGGCGAGCGAATCCTCTTCTCACCGCGATTGTCCGCCGAAATCATCGGGCGCGGATCCAACGGCGAGCGCATTCTGCGCTTTCACGTCGACGGCGATCTTCATGAAGCTATTTCCGAGGTTGGGCACACACCGCTCCCTCCATACATCCGGCGGCCTGATACATCCGACGATGCGACGCGCTACCAAACCGTCTACGCAGCTTCCCCAGGCTCCGTCGCCGCTCCCACTGCCGGACTTCATTTCACACCGGAACTGCTTGCCGCGTTCGATGTGCCCATCGCCCGCGTTACTCTCCACACAGGACTCGGCACGTTTCAGCCGTTGCAGAGCGAAACAGTTGAAGCCGTGCGGTTGCACAGCGAGTCGTACACGATCGCGCCGGAATCCGTGGCGGCAATCCGCGCGGCCTCGCGTGTAGTCGCAGTTGGGACCACCACCGTGCGGACACTGGAAACCGCCGCCTCCAGCGGCTGGAATGCTCTCTGCGGGGAAACGGACCTCTTCATCTCGCCCGGTTTCCAGTTTCTATGCACCGGCGCGATGCTCACCAATTTCCATCTGCCGCAATCGAGCCTGTTGATCCTGGTCTGTTCCTTCGGCGGCAAGGATCTTATCCTCGATGCCTATCGCCACGCCGTCGCCGCCGGATACCGCTTCTACTCCTACGGCGATTGCATGCTCATCGTGTAAAGTTGAGGAATGGCGTTTCCCATTCAACGCATGCGGCGCACTCGCGCTTCGGCGGAATTGCGCAGCCTGGTTCGCGAGACGGGTCTCAACGCCGGCGACTGCATCATGCCGTTGTTTATTTGCACGGGCGAAGATGTCCGGCGCGAAATCGGCAGCATGCCCGGCAATGCGCAGATGTCCATCGACGTGGCCGTGCGCGAGTGCGAACTCATTCACTCGCTGGGGATCGGCGGCATAATCCTGTTCGGCATTCCCTCCACGAAGGACGAGGACGCCTCCGGCGCGTATCACGATCACGGCATTGTCCAGGAAGCGGTTCGCGCCATCAAGCGGGCGGTGCCGAAGTTGTTGGTTGTGACCGACGTGTGCAATTGCGAGTACACCAGCCACGGGCATTGCGGCAAGGTTATCGATAACGATGTGGATAACGACACAACTCTCGATTGGCTTACCCGATCCGCGGTTTCCCATGTGCGTGCCGGTGCCGACATCGTCGCGCCATCCGACATGATGGACGGCCGCGTCGCGGCGATTCGCAGAGGTCTTGACGATGCCGGCTTTCCCAACACGCCCATCCTGAGCTACGCCGCCAAGTACGCTTCAGCCTTCTACGGCCCGTTTCGCGAAGCCGCCGAATCGACGCCCCAATTCGGAGACCGCCGCAGCTATCAGATGGACCCGGCCAATGCACGCGAGGCGATGCGTGAAATCGCCCTCGATGTGGAAGAAGGCGCGGACATGATTATGGTCAAGCCGGCGGGCCCCTACCTGGACATCATCCGCATGGCGCGAGACCGCTTCGACCTTCCCCTGGGGGCTTATCAAGTAAGCGGCGAGTTCAGCATGATCATGGCGGCGGCGGGAAACGGCTGGCTCGATCTGGACCGCACCATCATCGAGTCGCTCACTTCCATCCGCCGCGCAGGCGCGGATTTCATCCTCACCTACTTCGCCAAGGATGTTGCGCGGCTGGTTGGATAAACCCTACTCTTTCGCCGCGCCGATACTCATTCCGTAGAAACTGCGGTAGACAAAGAAGACGGAGACCGCCAGGAACGCCGCTCCCAGCATGGTGCTGAAATGTGCGCCCTGTTCCTTGGTCAATGAAACCGCCAACTCGACGGCCAGCAATCCGAACAGAGTTGTGAATTTGATGATCGGATTCATCGCCACCGATGAAGTGTCTTTGAACGGATCGCCAACGGTATCGCCGACGACCGTCGCAGCATGAAGATCGGTGCCCTTCGCCTTCAATTCCGTCTCCACAATCTTCTTCGCGTTATCCCAAGCGCCGCCCGCATTGGCCATGAAGATGGCTTGGTACAAACCGAACAGCGCGATGGAGATGAGATATCCGATGAAGTAGTAGGGTTCAAAGAATGCGAATGCAAGAGTCGCGAAGAACACCGTCAGGAAGATGTTGAACATGCCCTTCTGGGCGTGGATGCAGTATCGACAGGTTGGAGAGCAACTCCGTTTTCAGACCTTCCGTCAACATCACGATGATGGAGAAGATCATTGTCGTTGCGCCAACCACCGCGGTACCGATCAGCACCGGCTTTGCCGTGGCCTTGAACGTATTACCCGCGCCGTCGTTTTCTTCCAGGTGCTGTTTCGCCGCCTCGAACTTTACGTCGAAACCAAAGTTCTTTTTGAGGTCCTTCTCAATCTCCGGCAGCGTTTCGATCATGGACAGTTCGTACACGGATTGCGCGTTGTCGGTTACCGGGCCGTAGCTGTCGACGGCGATGGTCACCGGGCCCATGCCGAGGAATCCGAAGGCGACCAGGCCGAAGGCAAACACGGCCGGCGCGAGCATCAGGCTGCCCATTCCCATGGAACTGACGTGATAGGCGATCGTCATGAGCGCGAGGATGCTCATGCCGAGCCAATATGCGCTGAAGTTGCCGGCAACAAGCCCGGATAGAATGTTCAGCGACGCGCCGCCTTCGCGGGAACTCGTGACCACTTCGCGCACGTGACGCGATTCGGTGGAGGTGAAGACCTTCACAAGTTCGGGGATGATGGCTCCTGCCAACGTTCCGCAAGTGATGACAGTGGAGAGCTTCCACCACAACGAATCGTCACCGCCGAGATTCGGAATCAATAGGGCGGACACAACATAGGTCAGCGCGACGGAAATGATGGAAGTGAGCCAGACGAGGGTCGTCAGAGGAGCTTCGAAGTTCATCTTGTCAACATTCTGGTACTTCGCCTTCGCCAGCATCCCATTGATGAGGTAGGAGCCAACGGAAGCGACCACCATCATGACGCGCATGGTGAAGATCCACACGAGAAGCTGCACCTGAACCAGCGGGTCTCGCACGGCCAGCAGGATGAAGCTGATCAGGGCAACGCCGGTAACGCCATACGTTTCGAAGCCATCGGCGCTCGGTCCGACGGAATCGCCGGCGTTGTCGCCCGTGCAATCGGCGATCACGCCGGGGTTGCGCACGTCGTCTTCTTTGATCTTGAACACGATCTTCATCAGGTCCGCGCCGATGTCGGCGATCTTCGTGAAGATACCGCCGGCCACGCGCAACGCCGCCGCACCCAACGATTCGCCGATGGCGAAGCCGATGAAGCAGGAGCCGGCATAGTCACCGGGGATGAATAACAGAATGATCAGCATGATCATCAACTCGACGGAGATGAGCAACATGCCGATGCTCATGCCGGCGCGCAGCGGAATGTCGTAGCAGGGGAACGGCTTGCCGCGGAGGCTCGCAAACGCCGTGCGCGAGTTGGCGAAGGTGTTGACGCGGATTCCGAACCACGCCACGGCGTAACTGCCCGCAATTCCCACCAGACTGAAGAACAGAATGATGGCTACTTTGAAGGCCTCCATGTGCTGCAGCACGCCGAAGTAGAACAGGATGATCGCACCAATGAAGATCTCCAGGATCATCAGGAACTTGCCCTGCGTAGTGAGGTAGGTCTTGCAGGTCTCGTAAATCAACTCCGAGATCTCTCTCATGGAGGAATGCACGGGCATGTTCTGCAGCTGTTTGTAAATTACCAGCCCGAACATGAGTCCCAGCGCACTCACGACAAGACCGATCATCAGGAACGTGCGGCCGTCAAAGCCGAGAAAGCTCGCCTTGCTCAGGTCCGGCAAGATGAGATTCGCTTCTCCGCCGCCATGTTGTTGAGCGAACAGGGAGAGAGGCAGAAGTGACAGCAAGGTCAGCGCAAGCAGCAGTTTGGTTACTGTGCCGCGGAGATGTGCTTCTACACGGAAGGACAAATCCATTGTAATGAGATCCTCCAAAGGGACAGCCTAAAAGGTTTTTGTGGGGTAGGCCGTCTCACAGGATACCAAGGCTGTCCCGCCTCAGGCAATCTCTTGCAGGCCTTGTGGACACACCCTGGCGAAATCCAGGCTTACGGCGCAAGCGCCTGCTTCGCCTCCGGCGTAGATGACCACCACGCCCTGCGATCCGCATCCGCCAGTGCGCGCGGTTCTCGCGTTTCCCGCCGAGCTCATGGAGATAATCCACTCTCACGGACATCTCATTGGGCCGCCGTTGTTGTTTGGGCCGAAGCGTGTTCCCAATGCGTCCAGATGGTCGCCTTCCACAGTGAGCAAAGGATTCGGTTTCAGAACCGCGCTATCTTCCGCGCCTCAACAACACGGATCCCCAGCATTTCTCGACGTGCTGCAGGCGAAAGAGAACGTGGCGCTGGCGCAGCAGAACCTGAAGAGCCTTTCGGGGATTGTGGAGATCAATGGCGTGCGGGTGAGAAGCGGCGATCTTGCCGGAGTCGAACTGACTCGCTCGCAGGTTGCCGACCTGCTCTACCAGAACGCGGTGCAGCAGGCGAAGATTCGTATGCCTTGATGGGGGGAACTAGTACACGCGACGATATTGAGGTGGAACGCTCCATGCGGAAGGAAGCACCCGCACATTCCTTAGACGAATTGAATCAGCAGGCGATCCGGCTGCGGCCCGATTTGACTCTCTTGCGGCAAGGCCAAACGCGCTCCCAAGCGGATCTACGGCTTCAACTATCCAACCGCACGGTTGATTACACCATCGGCACGGAGTACCGGCGCTCGCAAACGCCCGGCGGTGCGAATTCCATGGGGTTCTTTGTGTCCGTTCCTTTGGCCTTGCATAACAAGAACCAGGGAGAGATTGCCCGCGCGGAGCGCGAGTTCGAGCAAGGGCAATCGCGGATTCGCGCCATGGAACTGGGAGTTCAGACCGACGTACGGCAGGCATGGCAGCAATATCAAACCGCATCAAACATGCTGAAAGACATCGAAATGAACATGCTCGCCAAGGCGAAGAGCGTACGCGACACGCTGGAGTATTCTTACCGCATAACGATGCCCGCGCAAGCTATGCGCGCAGTTTGTATCTGATCGATTCGGTAAGCGGCAGGAATGTCACTCCCTAAAGTAGCGGTCAAGGAGCCCGGCGAATGCACCACAAAGCATGATGCGTGCGCAGGAACACGTCGCCGCCGGCAATCACAACGGAGGAATTGGAAGGTTCCCCCAGAGGATTCGTGGCCAGTTCCTCGAATCGTTCGGGGTTGGCGCGGAAGACGAGGGTTGCGCTTGATTTGTTCATCACGTAAATGCGATCGCCCACCAGCACGGGCGACGACCAAACGCCGTTGTCCTCACCCGCTCTGGGGAGGCGCTGCGCCCACAGCACTTCGCCGGTTGCCAATTGAATGCACTGCGCGACGCCTTGAATGTCCGCCCAATACAGGAAGCCATCCTTGGAAACGGCGGATCCGATGAGCGGCTTGCTGCGGTCAAAGCGCCATAACACTTTGCCCGAGCCGTCCGCCGATACCACCATCGACGGCCCTTGAAATCCACTGGCTGCAATGATGACGCGCTGCCCCTGCCTGGTGGATGCGAGCACGGGCGATGGGTAGACCAAATCGCCGAGCCCATCGGCGGACCATAACGTCTTTCCCGTAGCAGGGTCGTAGGAGAGGACCTTGCGCGGATGCGTTACGATCAACTCTTCCCGCCCGCCGCTGGTGACGATGAGCGGCGTACTCCAGGAGCCGAACATATCCTCAGGCGACCACTGATTGAATTTGTCTCCCTTGCCTTGGGGCGTGTCCACTTGCCACAGGGTCTTTCCTGTGCGCACGTCGAATGCGAGCAGGAACGACCGCTCTCCGGGACCGAAGTTGAGAAACGCGCGGTCTTTGTGAATCACCGGCGTGCTGGCATAGCCCCAAGTGTGCTTTTGAATACCGAGATCGCGTTTCCAGATCTGCTTGCCGGTTTGAAAGTCGAATGCAAACAGGCCGGCCGAGCCGAACCACGCAATGACTCGCTGGCCATCCGTGGCGGCCGATGAGGAAGCATACGGGTTAGTGGCATGGGTTGGCTCCGCGGTGGAATACGGAACTGACGCCGACCATTTCCGTTTGCCCGTTTCGCGATCGAGACAGATTACCAACCGCTCTCCTGTGGCCTGCTTTGGTTGGGTGATCAGAATGGAGTCCTTCCAAACGATGGGGGTGGAGTTGCCGGGTTCCGGCAGATCGACTTTCCATTTGACGTTCTCGGTCCGCGACCAATTCAAAGCAACGGCGGTGTCAGTGGAAACGCCATTGGAACCGGCCCCGCGCCATGCCGGCCAATCCGCCGCAAGCGCCGACGTGGAAAGAGACAGAAACAGTACAATCCGCATAACGCCAAGTATAGTGCGCGTCGATGTTGCGTGGTGACATAATGATCCGGAAGAAGGTACCTCTATGTCAGAATCCACAACTCGCAGAGACTTTTCCCGTCTAGCTTTGGCAGCGGCCGCGGCGTCGCCCCTGACGGCCGCGAAGAAGCCCTTGGTTCCGTTGACGCCGGGCATGAAGCTATCGCTTCAGATTCCCACCGGCGCGCCGGACGACGATCTCATTTTCGCCAAGCAGATGGGCGTGGAATGGGTGAACATTCCGACGAGCGGCGACCAATCGACGTTGGAGAACTTCGTCCGGCTGAAGAAGAAGGTGGAGGCCGCCGGCCTGAAAGTGTGGAACATCGGCAGCAGCAACGTGCACAACATGCCTGAGGTGACGCTGAACCTGCCGGGGCGCGACGCGAAGATTGAAGAGTACAAACAGTTCCTGCGCAACCTTGCCGCAGCGGGGTTGACGTACACGACGTACGCGCACATGGGGAACGGCATCTGGAGTTCAGAGCGCGAGACGACTCGCGGCGGCGCATCGGCGCGCGCCTTTCGTCAAGAAACGGCGAAGGGATATTGGGCGAACAAGGTGTTCGAAGGACCGCTGTCGCATGGGCGGCGGTATTCGAAGGAAGAACTTTGGGAGAACTACACTTACTTCATCAAGCAGGTTGTGCCGGTTGCGGAGGAAGTAGGCATTCGCATCGGTATTCATCCCGACGATCCACCGGTGCCCGAACTAGCAGGAGTCCCGCGCAACATTTTTGGGAATTTCGATGGCTACATGAAAGCGTTGGAGATTGCCAACAGTCCGAACATCGGCGTTTGCCTGTGCTGCGGAACGTGGATGGAAGGCGGCAAGTATACGGGCAAGGATGTATTCGGAGCGATCCGCGAATTCGGCAAGATGGGGAAGCTGTGGAAGATCCATTTTCGCAATGTGAGCGCGCCCATTCCGTATTTTGTGGAGACCTTCGTTGATAACGGGTACACCGACATGTATAAGGTGATGAAGACGCTGCGCGAGGTGGACTTCCGCGGCAACCTGATCGCGGATCACGTGCCGTCGATGGTTGGGGACCGGCGAACGGGTTGGGCTTTCAGTATCGGTTACATCAAGGCGCTGATGACGGCGGTGAACGCCGACTATCGCAAACCATAGCCGCCTATTGCAGCGATCGGACCAGGGCCGTCAAGCGGCGCACGACTTCCGCGGCCGCGGCGGGATCGTAAGGAGTGCGATCCACTTCGTAGCCGCCGTGTTGGTATTCATCGGCGACCGGCATGTACTCGCCGCCATCGCCATTGGAATAGCCGCAGAACAGAGTGACCGGAAACGGAGAAGCCTTCTTCACGGCGATGCCGATTTCCGCGAAGGGTTCACCCGGCATGGACACGATGGCCACTTCGCCAATGCGCAGCGCCTGAATGCGCACCTTCACCGGATCGGGATTGTGCGGGGCTTTTCTTTGTTCGGCCAAATCGCGAAAGCGCCGCCAGCGGGCTTCGGCAAGATGCAACCGCATGGGGTCGCCGGAGGCGCGGGCAGGTTCCACGGCTCGCGCGGCGTCGGCGGTGGCCTTCTCCATTTCGGCGACATCTTTCTGCGTGAACTTTCTGCGCGGCACTTCGATCATGCTCGATGACATGCGCAGCGTTCCATCGCGCGGGCCCAATACCCGCCACGGCTGTTTCGCGATGAACGCCGTGGATTCCATGAAGCCTTCGAATTTCGGTTCGCGGCGCACGGTCTCCGTACGCAATGCCAGGGCAGCAGCCTCATGGCCGAGAATCGATCCCAGCCTATGAGCAACATTGAGATCGCCGGTGAAACCTTGCACCGGGCCCTGATTGCCCGCCGCCCCCTGAAAGAACAAACACTTCGCGCCAGGGAGAGCCTGTTCCACGGTGACGCGCAGCATGCCCATCCAATCGGGGGAGATCACTTTGTTCTCCCATGCCATCACCGTTCCGTGGCAAGCGAAGTTGACGATCACCGCCAATGGCTTTCCCGATGCGTTGTCGATGCGCACGACGGCCAAATCGCGATCAACCAGACCGTCCGGGTTTACCCCCACGCCTTGCGCACGATCAGAGGCAGCGCGCAGGCGGCGGTTGCTATTGATGGACCCTGTTCCTTTCATTGCGCCAACGTGAACCGGCTCCAAACGGGAATTGGCTTCCACGATTGCGCCGACAATTTTGTCGGCCATCACCGACCAGTAGTTCCAGAAGCGCGGTTCGAGAGAACTGAGGTCGCGGCCCACGGGACCCTTCACGGATGTCAGAAGCGGACCCGCGTGCGTGTGCGTGGATCCCAAACGAATGTTGGCGGCGGGAATGCCTGTCAACTCCGATGCGCGCTTCGGAATGTCGTCCATTTTCTGAATGGCCAAAATGTCGATATCGACCATGGCGAATTTCTCGCGGCCATTGCCGATGACCAATGCGGTGGCCTTCATTCCGGCAGGATCGATGCCCACCGCTTCAACGTGCGTCTGCGCGCCCCAATTCATTTGCGGAATGCCAACGGGCGGTGAGATGTCAGCTCTGGCGACTCCCGCCAATAAACCGCTGGGTTTGGCGTTTTTTGCGTCCTGCTCGACAACATCCGCGCGCAGCGCCACGCACAGAATGAAAAAAAGAAGCTTCATAAAGACCCTCTACATGCGCACTTTCCCGCTCGGTTCGGACGCCTCGCGTGTTTTCACAAAACCGTCTTCCACTTTTTGCCACAGGGCCGCCAAATCGCCGGCCTTGGCGGGCTGCTTCTCCAACAGGTTCTTCTGTTCGCAGCGGTCTGTTTTGAGGTCGTACAACTCCCACGGACCGCCTTTGCCAATGGCGACAAGCTTCGAATCGCCCACTCGAATAGCGCGATTGTTGTTGTGATGGAAATAGAGAAAATCGCGGGGCACCGTGACGTCTTTTGGAAATGCCGGAGCGAAACTCCTGCCCGCCAGCGGCGACGCGCCTTGCGGCAAGGCGGACCCGGGCTTGCCGCCGGCGAGGTCGACGAGCGTCGGTAGAATATCGACGAAGTGACACGGGCTATGCCGCAACTGATTCTTTGCCTGGATGCCGTTGGGCCAATGGGCGATCAACGGCGAGGAGATGCCACCTTCGTGCACCCAGGATTTGTGCAGGCGGAAGGGCGCGTTGGAGGAACTCGACCAGCCTGGCCCCAAACAAAGATGCGACTTTGCCGATCCTGGTATGGCGGAGGGATCATGACCATCGGCGCGAATGAGTTGCTCCGCGCTCGCGCCGTTATCGGAGATGAAGAGGATGACGGTGTCGTCGAACGCGTTCATCGCCTTCAACTGGGCGATGACTCTGCCGATCTCGTGATCCATGCGCGAGATCATCGCCGCATGAATCGCCATCTTCGTGCGTTGGAAGTTTTTCTGCTCTTGCGTCAGAGAGGCCCACGGCACTGCTCGCGTCACTTCACCGGGACCAATCCTGCGGATCAAATCATCGGAAGCGAGATTCCAGGACGGCCAAATCTCCGTGTCGAGCTTCGCCAACGAGCAATTCACCAGCCCCATCTTGCGCATGCGCTGCCAGCGTTTCTGGCGCGCTACATCCCAGCCTTCGGCAAAACGGTCCTTGTATTTGTCGATGTCCTCTGGCAGGGCATGCAAAGGAAAATGCGGTGACGTGAAGGCAAGGTAGTGAAAAAACGGATCATCGGGATGCTCGGAATGGTGGCGCTGCAGCCATTTCACGGAGGAATCGGCGATGGCGATGGTGGCGTAGAAGTTGTCCTCAGGCTTCACGGCGGGCAGCGGCTCATCATCCAAACGGTGGGCGCGCGGCGTGAAAAAGCGATCCTGATCCAGGAGCGCGTAGGAATGGTCGAAGCCGGTTCCGGCGATGGGACGGAAGCGAATATGCCACTTGCCGGAATGATAGGAGCGGTAGCCGAGCGGCTTCAGATGCTCCGGAATGAATCGCGTCCAGGAGGGAACGTTTCCGGGGGTCATGACATCGCACGCCGTCTGCTGCGCGTATTGGCCGGTGAGAATGCAGCTTCGAGACGGCCCGCAGCGGGCAGTGGAATACATCTGCGTGAATCGCAACCCGTTCTTCGCAAGCATGTCGAGATTCGGAGTGTCTACATCGCCGCCGTAACAGCCGGCGTCGGAGTAACCCATGTCGTCGGCGAGGATCACCAGGAAGTTCGGCTTTCGTGTCGCCGCCGCGCCAAACAACGGCGAGGCGAGAGATCCCAATCCGGTACGTAAGAAGTTTCTTCGCTGCATTTCCAGTCCTCAGTTCCATCGAAAGTATACACGAAGCTCCTGGCCGGCCGGAATTCCTGGGTTCGTTTTTTTTGACGAATTCCGTTGTTTCTCAACCACTTATGGGTTCGTTTTGTCGCGCGCCGTTTCTTCGCCGCGCGGTCCCCCAGGCAAGTCGCGCGGCAGTCTCTCGTCATTCCCAGGTTAATCGCTGTCAAGCGGCAATGAGAGGGAATTGATGAATTGGGATTGAAACTAAAGGAGAAATAAATTGAATGTGTCTGTGGGACAGGCAGTAGAGGGGATGGGCCGCATGATGGTACATTGAATGCAATGGACACTCCGCCCGCGGGCGGTTTCGTGCTTGCCATAGATCACGACCGTTTCTTCAAGGAACTGATCACGACGTTTTTCGTGGAGTTTCTGGAGTTATTTTTTCCGAAACTTGCCGGGTCGC
>JACPVQ010000081.1 GCA_016191645.1 Candidatus Solibacter usitatus | reverse complement strand
TCCTAGCGGTTTGAAAATGCGGTCTTCAAAGAACTTGTCCAGCGTTTGGCCCGAGACCACCTCCACCAAATACCCGAGAACCGTCGTCGCCGGGCCGTATTCCCAAGCGCTGCCGGGATGAAAATTTAGAGGCAGCTTCGCCAAACGCTTCGTGTACTGCGCCAGATTCTCGCCCGCCGGAGCCTCTTTGCGCGACTTTTCCAATTCGTCCCGCAGAGCGACGCTGGTCGCCGTGGGCAAACCGGCGGTATGCGTGAAAAGATCGCGCACCGTAATTTCGCGGTTGGCAGGCACCAGTGAAGTTGCGCCCCGGTTGGAGCCCGGGAAATTCACCACCAATACTTTCGGGTTCTTGAATTCGGGAATGAACTTCGAAATGGGATCGGAGAGCAGGAAGCGGCCTTCCTCCAACAGCATCATCGCCGCGACGCTGGTGATCGCCTTCGTCATGGATGCAATACGGAAAATGCTGTCCGTTCGCAACGGAGTGTTCGCCGAGATATCCATCTTGCCTTGCGCTTCCAGATGAACCACGCGTCCGCGCCGGGCGACAAGCATCACGGTGCCCGGGACCTCGCCGCGTTCGATGTAACCGCGCATGGCGGCCGAAAGCCGCTGCAAGCGGGCGGCGGAAAGTCCGGACTCCTCCGGCTTTCCAACCGTGAGGGGAGCGGCCGCGAGCGAGCCGAGGGATAAGAGCACAACGGCGACAGTGAGTCTTGGAAACATCAGATCCTCCAGCGGCGAGTATATCAGCCCTTGCGAATCGAGTTAGTCCTGTCGTCTAATGGCTTAGTATCGAAACGGAGAACCACGTGAAAAGAATCACCATCGGAAGCCTGTTTGCCGTGCTGTTGGCTGCGGCGTGGATTGTCGGCGGGGAAAGACCCTCCCGCGCTCAAGGCGCAATGACAAGCGGTCAAGGCAAGATGAAGTTTCGCGTCTTGTTTACGTCCAGTCATCTACCTCAGGAAGCGCAGAACGTACTCAAGGGCGCGCACGGCGGATTCGCCATCGACCTTCGGCCCGGCAAGGGCGAGACATATTTCTCGCTCAAAGGCGCGGGGATCATTCAGATCAGCCCCGACCTGAAGCGAACCAAAATGGTGGACACCGCCGCGGACATGAAAGGCACCAATCTTCACAACACCAATATCTGGTACGGAGCGGATGGCACTCCGTTCCTGGTGTTTCCCGGCAATGAATCGAACCGCGTGTTCACAACCGATCTGAGCGGAAAGCTCTTGCACACCTTAACGCCACCCGACGCGGGCTCCGATCTTGGTCATCCTACGGTGAACGAGTACTTCAAGAACAACGGCAAGTTCATCCCCACGGATGTGGAACAACTGGATGGCCTTTATTACATGACCACCGGATACTCGCCGCTGGATTTCGTTCTCACGGCGAAGATTCAGAGCACGAAACCGTTCAAAGCCACCTGGCACGATCTCGCTTTTGGAGGCAGAGGCAAAGGCCCCGGGCAGTTTGGAACCGGCCACGGGATCACGGTTCCGCCCGGCACAAAACGATTGGACATCGCCGACCGTCCGAATTCCGAAGTCGACCGGTTTACGAAACACGGTCAGTATCTTTCCACGGTGAAGCTGCCCGAAGGATCGTTTCCATGCGACACCTACTTCCTGGGCAAATACATGGTGATCGGCGCGCTGCACGGGCCGGACCGCACCAAGGGCGCTCCCATCTATATTCTGGAAAACGATCAGGTCATCTCCACGATCATGGCGAAGGAAGAGTTGGGATTGAAGAATTTCCAGCACATCCACAACGCCGTCATGCGCGAGATCAACGGTAAATACTATGTGATCGCGCAGGCATGGAATCCCGGCGATTTCGCGATTTTGGAACAAGTATCCGACTAGTACGCTATACTGCGACAAGGGTAAATGAGTAAAGAGGATTCGATAGAAGTCACCGGAACTGTTGTTGAAAAGTTCCCAAGCGGTTTGTTCAGTGTCCAACTGGACCAGGAGAAACTGGTTCTGGCGCACCTTGCCGGAAAGCTACGGCGCAACCGCATTCGCGTCCTGGCCGGAGATCGCGTGACCATTGAGATGTCGCCCTACGATCTCACCAAAGGCCGCATTACCTACCGCCACAAATAGCTACATCTTGAACACTGCCGGCCTCTGAAATCATCCACAAGCTGCGAAGATTGTTGTTGGATGTGGGGCAGACCTCCAGGTCTGCGAGGCGGTCTCCAGACCGTCTCTGTTGGGAGTATCCGTGACATCAGATGCGGCTGCAAGGCAGCCGATGGCCTCTGTCGAGGCCATGCGGGGTCTGGAGACCCCTTTGCAGATCTGGAGATCTGCCACACACTAAACGAACTCTGTCAGCGACAGCAGGTTCCCGTCCGGGTCTTTGAACCACGCAATTTTTCCGCCTTCGGTTTTCCAAACTCCTAATTCGTTCTGCTCCAGCCACGCGTAGCGTTCAAACGCGACGCCCTTCACTTGCAGCGACTTCACGGAATTCGTGATATCGCTCACCTGCCAGCCAAGCACGGTATATTGCGGCGGAGTGACTTTCGGAGCAATCTGAACGCGCACCATGGTTCCGGCGGATTCGAAGACGATGGCGTACTGATCCTCGTGCAATAGGCGCAGGCCCAGCGTCAGCTCGTAGAACTTCTTTGCCCGTTTGGGGTTCGACGTCGCGACAAACGCGATGACCTTCTTGAGAGCCTTCATGTGGCTATTATAAGAACTGCACGAAGCTGTGCAGCCTGTCCAGCGACTCTATACAACGAGGACTTCATGACAGAAGCCGTCATCATCAATTGCCTGCGAACCGCCGTGGGAAAATCGGGGCGCGGATCTTTGCGCACGGCGCGCCCGGACGATTTGGGCGCCGCGGTTGTGACCGCCTTGCTCGACAAGTATCCGCAAATATCGAAAGATGCCATTGACGACGTGATCATCGGCTGCGCGGTTCCGGAAGCCGAATCCGGCATGAACATGGCTCGTGTCATTGCCTTGCGGGCCGGACTGCCGGCCAGCGTTCCCGGTGTGACCATCAATCGCTTCTGCTCTTCCGGCTTGCAAGCCATCGCCATGGCCGCCGAGTCAACGGAAAACCGAAAACATCGAGGTTCACATTTGACAAGGACGAAGGTCCGCGCGCCGACACCTCCTTGGAAGCCCTGGCGAAGTTGAAGCCCGTGTTCGCGGCCGGTGGCAGCGTAACAGCGGGCAACTCCTCGCAAACCAGCGACGGCGCGGCTGCCGCTATCGTCATGTCGGAAAGCAAAGCGAAGGAACTCGGCTTGAAGCCGATGGCGCGCTACGCTTCGTTCGCCGTGGGCGGCGTTCCTCCGGAGATCATGGGCATCGGGCCTATTGTGGCCATTCCGAAGGCTCTTCGCATGGCGGGCGTGAAGCTGGAAGATGTGGGCGTCACGGAACTGAATGAGGCTTTTGCCGCTCAGGCGCTGGCGGTGATTCGCGAAGTGGGCCTCAATCCGGATACGGTGAATTTGAACGGCGGCGCAATCGCTTTGGGACATCCGTTGGGATGCACCGGCGCGAAGCTCACCGCCTCCATGCTGCGCGAGGCACAACGGCTCAAAGCGCGCTACGGCATGGTCACCATGTGCATTGGCGGCGGTCAGGGCGCCGCCGGAATCTTTGAAATGTTGCAGTAGGAAAGGAATTTTATGGCAACTGCTTCCATGGCTATCCCGCAAACCAAGGGCGGGGCTTTTCTTATCGAATCCCGTTTGCCGGAAGAGATTTACTCACCGGAAGATTTCACCGAAGAGCATTTGGCGGTTGCGAAAACAGCCGATGAATTCTGGCTCAAAGAGATTCTGCCGAATGTCGAAAAGATTCAGCATCAGGAACCAGGCGTCGCCATCTCCGTACTGAAGAAGTCAGCGGAGCTCGGCTTGACGGCGGTCATTATTCCGGAATGCTACGGCGGCATGGAACTCGATCTGACGTCGATGATGATTGTCGCCGAGCGCGTCGCCCGCGATGGCTCGTACTCCGCATGGCACGGCGCTCACACCGGCATTGGTACTCTGCCGCTGCTGTTTTATGGAACGGAAGCGCAGAAGAAAAAGTACCTGCCGAAGTTGGCAAGCGCGGAGATGATCGCCGCCTATTGCCTCAGCGAACCGCATGCCGGTTCCGATGCGCTGGCCGCCAAGACGCGCGCCGATCTCACCGCCGACGGCAAGCATTACGTGCTCAACGGCCAGAAGATGTGGATCACCAACGGCGGCGCGGCGGATCTCTACACCATCTTTGCCAAGATCGGCGGCGACAAGTTCACGGCGTTCCTGGTCGAACGCAATACACCCGGCCTGAAGCCCGGCAACGAAGAAAAGAAGATGGGGATCAAGGGCAGTTCCACCACGCCCATCTATCTGGACAACGTCCGCGTGCCCGTGGAGAACGTGCTCGGTGAGGTTGGCAAGGGCCATCACATCGCATTCAACATTCTCAATCTGGGCCGTTTCAAGATTGGCCCATTTGCCACCGGAGGCGCGAAACAGGTCCTGCTGACGTGCCTCAAATATGCCAAAGAGCGGAAGGCCTTCGGCAAACAGATTGGCGATTTCGGCATGATCCAGCACAAACTGGCGGAGATGGCCATTCGCATCTTCGCCGTGGAGACGATGAGCTATCGCGTGGTGGGCATGATCGATTCGGACCTCGGCGATTTCTCCTGGAGCCATCCGGACGCATCGCAGCGCATGCTCAAAGCGGCGGAAGAGTTCGCCATGGAGTGTTCGTACATGAAAGTGTACGGGTCGGAGATGCTCAATTACGTCGTCGATGAAGGTGTGCAGATTCACGGCGGTTACGGCTATCACCAGGATTACGCCGTGGAGCGCGCCTACCGCGATTCGCGCATCAACCGCATCTTCGAAGGCACTAACGAGATCAACCGCATGCTGGCGACCGGCATGCTGCTCAAGCGCGCGCAGCGCGGCCAGCTTCCGTTGGTGGAGGCAGTCAAGCGTTTGCAGGCGGAGATACTTGCCGGGCCCAGCGGCAGCGGCACGCCGGATCACGCGGCCATGGTGGCCAACGCCAAAAAGGTTGTCCTGTTCTGCCTGGGCGTTGCCTACCAGGCTTTTCCCAACGATCTGGATCAGCAGCAAGAGGTCCTCGCCGGAATCACCGATGCGGGAATGAGCGCCTTCGCCATGGAATCGGTTCACCTGCGCGCGGAGCGGCTGCGGGCTTCGGGCAAGGGGGAAACGGTCTCAGACATGAATGCCGTCTTCCTTCCGGAAGCGATGGAAGAGATCGAGAAGGCGGCACGTTATGTGCTCTCCGCTTGTTCCGCGGGAGATGCGCTGCGCACCAATCTGGCAGTGCTCAAACGCTTCACCAAGTTCGAGCCGGTCAACTCCGTCGCCATTCGCCGTAAGCTCGCCAAGCGGCTGCTGGACGCCGAACGCTACACGTTGTGACCGTCGTGATTCTGGTCGGATTGCCCGGATCCGGCAAGTCGACCTATGCCGCAACGAAGAGACTTCCGGTGCTGTCGTCCGACGAGATTCGCAAACTTTTGCTGGACGACGTGACGGACCAAAGCGGCAATCGCGAGGTTTTTGAAACGTTACGGAGTTTGTTGCAGCAGCGTTTGGAATTCGGCCGTCCGCTGACCTGCATCGATGCCACATCGCTCACCCGTAGCGAACGCCGCCAATATATCCGCATCGCTGAAGCGTATGGCGCGAATGTGGAGGCAGTTTATTTGGCCGCTTCTTTGGCGGTTTGCAAGAGGCGCAACCGAAAACGCGAACGCGTGGTTCCGGATGACGTGATGGAACGCATGGCGGCGAAACTGCAACCGCCTGAAAAGCGGGAAGGGTTTACGCGTGTGACCGTTCTGAGCGCCACAAGCGTTGCGCGAAAAGCCAGGCGAGCCCCGGCAAAAGCATGATGACGCCTGCCCACGATGCGACTTGTCCAACCTCCACGCCGCGATCGATGAACACGCCCGCAAGCATGCTCGACACCGACATCGAGATGGTCATAAACGCGAACTCCGCGGAAAATACGCGGCCTCGGAATTTGTCCTCGGTGTTCATTTGCAGCAAGGTTGTAGAGAACACCCAGATGATGGAGCCGCCGGAATGAGCCAGCACCAGGCATAGCCCCGCCAGCACAATCGTGTTCGCCGGGCCGATCAGAAAATAGCCCACGCCCGACATGAGAAATCCGATGGCGATTCCGGCGCGCAGCCGCCGCGGATGATGCCCCGCCACAAACGTCCCGATTCCCGGGCCAATCAGCGCGCCAAGCCCGCGGCATCCCATGAGAATGCTCATTCCCATCATGCCGGCCGCTTTCGGATCCAATCCCTGGAACGATATTGGAAACTTCCGCTCGCCAAGTACGGTCACCAGAACCCAGTTCGCGCCCATGAATCCAAGACCGGTTTTCACCAGCAGCGTGGCAAAGAGCTTCGAATCATTACGCACATAACGGATTCCATCGAGCACTTGGGAAAAGTCGAATAGCGAACGCAGCCGGAACGGCGGCAGATGTTCCATGTGTGGCTCACGAAATCTCGTGCGCGCAATGATGGAGGCGCTCAAGAGAAAGGAGAGCGAGTTGAAGATGAAGACGGTTTGTTTGCCGAACACCGCCGCCATGAATCCGCCAATGGAAAAGCCAACAGCGAAATTGAAAGACCATGTGATGGAGCCCAGGCTGTTCGCCAGCAGCGTCTCTTCGCCCGAAGTGATGTTGGGAATTACGGCGCTGCGGCCTGGCTCAAAGGTCGCCCAAAACACGGTCTCCAGAAACAGCAGGACGTAGATGAGCCAGATCAGTTCCATCCTCTGCGCCACCAGCATCAGCGCGACAATGACCGCGCGGGCGATGTCGGAAATAATCATCACCGTGCGCCGGCTCATTACATCGTTGAGCACGCCCGCCATCGGCGACACCAGCATCTGCGGCAACACCTGCATCGTGAATGCAATGCCGATGGACTTTGCGGCGCCGCCCGTCAGATCCAGCAACTGCGAGTAGATGGCCACCGTGTACATCCAATCGCCAATCTCGCTGATCACTTGTGCCAGCCACAGCTTGCGGAAGTTCGCATTGCCGCGAATCAACCGCCAGTAGGCGGCAACGGTGACTGTGCCCGGACCCTCCATATCAGGAACGCGTGTAGAGTCCCATGCGCTGCTTCACGGTGTTCACCGTGGCATTGGCGATGGGGCTTACGCGGTCGCGGCCTTCCTGCAGGATACGATCGATGTAGCCCGGGTCCGCTGTGATTTCCGCGTAGCGCTTCTGCAGCGGCTCCAGAGAGGCGACCACCATATCGGCTACCGTCTTTTTCAGATCGCCGTAGCGCATTCCCGTGAAGTGAGTCCGGACTTGATCGTCGCTCCAGGCGGAAAATGCCTGGAAGATGGACAGCAGATTGCGAACGCCCGCGCCGAGGTTTTCGAAATCCACACCCGGGTTGGAGTCTGTTGTCGCGCGCATGATCTTCTTCCTAATCACGCTGGGCGGCTCCAACAAGCCGATGGCGTGTCCCGCGCCCGTCTCCGATTTACTCATCTTCTTTTCAGGATCGTCCAATCCCATCACGCGCGCGCCGACCGTGGGAAGGTACGTCTCCGGCATCACGAATGTCTCGCCGTAGAGCGAGTTGAATCGTTGAGCGATATCGCGCGTCAACTCCAGGTGCTGCTTCTGATCCTCCCCGACGGGCACGACGTTCGCCTGATAGATCAAAATGTCGGCCGCCATCAAAACAGGATATTGCAGCAATCCATCGCCGATGGTTTCCTGCGCTTCCGACTTCGCCTTGTACTGCGTCATCCGCTGCAGCCAGCCGACCGGAGTGACGCACGTGAGCAGCCACGCCAATTCGGCGTGACCGTGAACCGCCGATTGCGCGACAATCGAAGAGGATTCAGGATCGATGCCCGCGGCTAAAAACAGTGCCGCCACCTCGAGGATCTTCGCGCGCAGTTCAGCGGGGTTCTGATATACGGTGATGGCGTGGAGATCGACGATGCAGAAAATGCTTTCGTAGTCGCGTTGGATTTTCACCCAGCTTTTAAGGGCTCCGAGATAGTTGCCGATATGGAGATTGCCGGAGGGTTGGACACCGGAAAGCACGCGCGGTTTCATGGGCGCGGTAACGCAAGGTTCAGGAAGAATAGAGATAATGCTTCATCGTAACGTGACGCCGCCCGCCGAAACAATCAACGAAGAGTTGACGCTGGATGTGGAGAAGTTGGTCTATGGCGGGGACGGCCTCGCACGCAATGACCGGCACGTCGTATTTCTTCCTCAAGTTCTTCCCGGGGAACAGGTGCGGGCGCGCCTGACGGAAAAACGATCGCAACTGGCGCGGGCCGAAGCAATCGAGATCCTGCGGCCGTCCGAGGAACGAATCGCGCCGCCCTGTCCGCATTTCGGCGAATGCGGCGGATGTCATTATCAACATGCCCGTTACGGTTACCAAACGTCGCAGAAAGTGGAAATTCTGCGCGAGGTGCTGAAGCGCGTGGGAAAACTCGACTCTCCCGAGGAGATCAAGGTGATCACCGGGCCGGAGTTTGGCTATCGCAATCGCGCCCAATTCCATTTTGACGGCGGCGCTATCGGCTATCACGAAGAGGGATCGCGGAGCGTGGCTGCCATTGAGAACTGCGCCGTTCTTTCGCCAAAGCTGCAGGAGTCCCTCGCCGCCTTGAAGCGCATGATGAAGGACAAGCGTTTCCCGAATTTTCTCCGCGTGATGGAGCTGTTCACCAACGAAACGGAAGTGCAGTTGAATGTCCTGCGGGCCGACAAGCCCGTCGCTCGACGCTTTTTCGATTGGTGCGCCGAAGAAATCCCCGGGATGGTTCCGGGCCCGCTGAACTATTCCGCCGCGGGCTTTGAGTTTCGCGTCAGTCACAACGCTTTCTTTCAGGTGAACCGGTTCCTGGTGGACGCGTTGGTGGAGGAATCGCTGTCGGGTGCGGAGGGCGAAAGCGCCATTGATTTGTATTCCGGAGTGGGACTGTTTGCTCTGCCCCTTGCCAAGCGATTTCCCAACACCGGCGCTGTGGAGAGCGGAACAATGGCGTGGAGAGATTTGCAGCACAATGCCACGCAGGCGAAAATGGCTGTGCGCTGCCACCAAGCCTCCGCCGAGGATTTTCTCGCCGGCAGCGACGCTTCCGCCGATTTCATTCTTGCCGATCCGCCGCGCTCAGGCTTGGGCAAACATGCGGTCAGCCGGTTACTTGTCGCGCGGCCGCGGCAATTGACTCTGGTTTCCTGCAACCCTGCAACCATGGCTCGCGACCTTGCCGCGCTTTTGCCCGCCTATGAATTAACAAGCATGGTGATGCTGGATCTGTTTCCGCAGACGTATCATCTGGAAACCGTGGTCAGGCTGTCGTTGCGCTAAGCCTATTCCATTCCCCGCGGCATACCGAGTCTCTGTGGCGCGGACACTCGTGTGTCGCGCCACGGAGATCAGTTCATAGTTTGTCCAACCCCTCGGTAAGCTCCACGTACGTCCCCCACGGATCGGTGAAGAACGCGATGGACAGCCCCAGCTGCGGGACCTTGCGGAAGGGAATATCGAACTTCACCCCTTTCGCTTCCAACTGCTTCACGAACTCCTCGAGATTGCGGATTTCGAATCCAATGTGATCCACGGCCCGGCCCTTGGTAGGCACGGTGGGCTTATCGGAAGGCGAAAACGTCAGGTTCACTCCCGGAAGGTCGGCGGCATCGAAACGGCCGCGCTTGCCCGGCTTCGCACCGAACATTTTGGCGTACCATGCCTGCGTCTCCATCACCGCGGTGTTGAAGAAGTGAATGTGGTGGTGTGCGATGGGAGCCGTCATCGACGCGTCCTCGGACAACTCTATGCGAATGTTATCCGGCGCGAGAATGAACGCCTGCTTGGTCTCTTCCATCCTGCGCTCGATCTTGACTCCGAACTTCTCGCACTTGGCGAGATAGGCGCTCAGATCTTTGACCTTGAAGCCGAGGTGATTGACGGCCGATCCGTCGCTTCCACCGGAAACAGCCCCCTTGCGGACCATGACCAGCGCGTCCGGGAATTTGAAGACCTCCGTCTGTCCCAACTTGGTGACGCTGGCGCCCATGAAGTCGACCCAGAACTTCCGCGATGCCTCAACATCGGTCGTGTTCAAGTGCAGGTGCCCCATCGCCACTCCCATGGAACTGGGCGCGGGGAGCTGCGCATTCATGAAGACCGGCAGCAGCAGAAACAGCAGGAAAAGGTACATGCAAAGCATCATACCTCAGGCGATGATCTCCTTCACTACATCGCCGGAGATTCCGGTGAGCCGCGCGTCGAGACCTTGGAACTTCACCGAGAGCCGCTTATGGTCGATGCCGAGCAGATAGAGCATGGTGGCGTGAAAATCGTGAACGCTGACAGGATTCTCGACGGCGGCATAGCCGAGATCGTCGGTCGCGCCGTGGCTCATGCCCCCGCGAATGCCGCCTCCGGCCAGCATGTAACTGAATCCCTTAATGTGGTGATCCCGCCCATCACCTTGCGACATGGGGGTGCGGCCGAATTCGCCGCCCCACACCACCAGCGTGTCGTCCAACATGCCGCGCTGCTTCAAATCGTTGATCAGCGCCGCCGTCGGACGGTCCACCTCTTCGGCCTTCAATTCGACGTTCTTCTTGACGCCGCCGTGATGATCCCAATCGCGGTGATAGAGCTGAATGAAACGCACACCGCGTTCGGCCAGGCGTCGCGCCAGCAGACAGTTCGACGCGAACGATCCGTCGCCGGGCACCGCTCCATATGCATCCAGAACAGACTTTGGTTCTTTGCTCATATCGACGAGTTTGGGCACGCTGGTTTGCATGCGAAACGCCATCTCATATTGCGCGATGCGCGTGAGAATCTCCGGGTCGCGCAACGATGCGTGCTGCATGCGATTGAGGGCATTAATCGTGTCGATGGAGTCCTTCTGCATCGATGCGGCGAGGCCGTTCGGATTCTGAATGTGCAGCACCGGATCGCCCACGGAATTCAGTTTGACGCCCTGAAACTTGCTGGGAAGAATACCGGCTGACCACTGCCGCGCGGCAATGGGCTGCATCTGTCCGCCGCGTCCGGCCGACATCAACACGACGAACCCCGGCAAGTCCTCTGTCTCCGCGCCCAGGCCGTACAGCAGCCAACTGCCCATGCTCGGCCGGCCTGCGACGATGGCTCCGGTATTCATCACCGTGTGCGCGGGATCGTGATTGATCTGCTCGGTCCACATCGATCGCACCAGGCAGATGTCGTCGGCGACGCTGCCAATGCGGGGAAACAAAGAGCAGATCTCCTGACCCGACTTGCCGAACTTCTGGAACGGATGCTGCGGCCCGAAGCAGATCAGCTCGCGGCCTTGCAATTGCGCGATCTGCTGCCCCTTCGTGAACGATTCCGGCATCGGCTTGCTGTGCATTTCGGCGAGCTTCGGTTTATGGTCGAAGGTCTCCAAATGCGAAGGACCGCCAGCCTGATAGAGAAAGATGACGCGTTTCGCTTTGGGCGTGAAGTGCAGCGGCTGAATTACTCCTCGATTTGCCGGCGCGGCGTCGAGCAACGAATTGAGTGCGATGAGACCGAGCCCTGCCGCGCCGCGTCCCAGAAACGCTCTCCGGTTCACTTCATTGAATTCGTTCATGACTAATTCCTAGTAATCGTTTCGTGCAGGTTCAGAATCGCGCGTGCCACTGTGGTCATCGCCGCAAGTTCCGTGTCTTTGAGATTGGCGGGCTTGACGGAGTCGCCCATTTTGAGGAACTCAGCGGCGGACGCAGGCTTGGCGGTAAAGCTCACTAACGATCTTTGGTGAAGCGCGCCGATCGTTTGCCGCTCCGCCGGTGTCGCCCGTCTTCCCAGGGCTCGCAGGAACGCGAAATCGATGCGGTCCGATAAGGTCTTCCCGCCGGAGTGCAAAATGTTCTGCGCAAACACGCGCGCCGATTCCACAAAGATCGGGTCGTTCAACAGCACGAGGGCTTGCAAAGGCGTATTCGACGATACGCGGTTCAACGTGCACTCTTCGCGGGAAGGCGCGTCGAAAGTCATCATCGACGGATGCAGGAACGTGCGCTGCCACACCGTATAGACGCCGCGCCGGTATTGATCGACGCCGGTGCTGGCTGAATAATCGCGCTTGGGAAAGTTGAGCGCCGCCAAATATCCTTCGGGCTGATACGGACGCGCGCTGGGCCCTCCGAAACGGTCTTCCAGCAACCCACTCACGGAAAGAGCCATGTCGCGAACCGCTTCGGCATCGACGCGATACCGGTTCTGCCGCGCCAAAAGCCGGTTGTCCGGATCCTTTGCGGATGCCATGCCTAACGACGATTGCCGGTAGGCATGGCTGGTCACAATCATGCGGATCAGGTGTTTCACATCCCAGGCGTGCGTCCCTTCGGCGTCGTGCTCAGGCTTCATGAACTCCGCCGCGAGAAAGTCCAGCAACTCCGTATGCGCGGGCCACTCTCCCTGCGAGCCAAGATCCTCCAACACTTTCGAAAGCCCGGTGCCAAAGAACAATCGCCACATGCGATTTACAAAGGCTCGCGCGGTGAGCGGATTCTGCGGCGAGACCAGCCAGTTGGCAAGATCCAGACGAGTTGCACGGCCGGTTGTATTGAGCTTCCCGAGAAACGATGGGATTGCGGGCTCTACGATTTCGCCGGAATCGTCCATCCAGTTGGAGCGAGCCAGCACGCGGGTCACGGATGGCTCACCGGACTGCGTGATTACTACTTTGGGAATGGCGGCCTCCAACAATCCGATCGCCGCTTCCAGTTTCGCCGCGCGGATCAGAGCAGGCTCCGCTTCTTTGGAACTCCAAAGCATCTGATCGACGACCACCTGCTTGTCGTCCTCTGTCCGCTTTGCCTCCGGCTTCCTCAAGACTGTCAAAAGCTGGTCGGTCAATCCGCCGATCTTCGGCTCTCCGGTTTCGCCCTTTTTCAACCTGCGCCGGCGGATCTCCTCCGGCTCCGGCATGGTGCTTGTGGAGGTAGACAGCGCCAGGCGGAACCGGCCAATGGTCGCCCGGCGGAATTCCGAATCGTGGCGGATTCGCACCGTCACGGTGGAATCGGCGGTTGTGGTCAGTGGCTCCCGAAACCGCAGGGCGAGAAAGAGATTGCGATTTTCGCCGTAAGTGGCGATACCCCAGCCGGTGTTCGGGTCGCCGTCGATGGCGGACATGGCGTGGTACTCAGGCGAGACGCCGGAGAAACTGGCGGAAGCCAATGAGAAGGGAACTCCCGCCCCCACCTCCGTCACCACCAACCGGTCCGAACCGCGCGCCACGCGAATGCCCGGTTGTGATTCTTCCTGGATCGCTTCCAATCCCAGCGCCGCCCAAGTGCCCGCGCCCGGACGCAGGACCACGGTGTAGGTTTCCTTATCCGGATTCGGTCCGCCAACCACCACGGTTCCATTCCCGGCGCGTCGCTCCGTGGCCAAGGAAGATCCGGCATAGGAGGTACTCTCCACCGGTTCATCGTTGTAGACCCGCAGCACCGCACCGTGATCGGACTTCGCCGATACCGGCCGTTGAAAATGCCACGCAATCTCGCCGTCTTGGTAAGCCTTCAGTGCAGCCTTTTCCCACGCGGCTCGGTTGGCCTCCAAGGCGCGTCCCATTTGTTCCAGTTGCTGCTTGGCCTCTTTTAGTTCGGTGTTGAGCCGCTCCAGTTTGGCCTTTTGCTCCTCGCTGGGCAGGGTAATCTGGGAGCCCCATGCCTTCACGCCGCGGTCCGGCACCAGCCCTGTCTCCTGAATATCGGCGAAGAATGCCTTGAAGGAATAAAAATCGCGAATCGTGAACGGATCGAACTTGTGATCGTGGCACTCGGCACAGCCCATGGTGCTGCCCAGCCAGAGGGTGCTGGTGGTCCTCACACGATCGGCGCCGTACTTCGCCAGATACTCCTTGGGTTGAAGCCCACCTTCAGCGGAGGTCCGGTTGAGGCGGTTGTAGGCCGATGCGATCTTCCCTTCGACGCCTGATTCGGGCATCAGATCTCCTGCAAGGTGCTCGCGCGTAAACATATCGAAGGGCTTGTTGTCGCGGAAGGCGCGCAGAACGTAGTCGCGATAGGGCCACGCCGGAAACGGGTTGTCGCCGTGAAACCCGCAGGTATCGGCATAGCGCACGGCGTCGAGCCAATGGATGGCCTGCTTTTCGGCGTAGTGCGCGGAGGCAAGCAGGCGGTCCACCACTTTCTCGTAAGCATTCGGCGATGTGTCCTTGAGGAACGCGTCGATTTCCGATGGCGTTGGCGGGAGGCCCGTCAAATCCAGAGAGACCCGGCGAATCAGCGTTCGCCGATCCGCCTCTGCCGCGGGCCGCAATCCTTCACGCTCCAGACGCTGCTGGATGAAAGCGTCGATGGGATTGCGCACCGTCGAACCTTTGCGCGCCGCCGGAACCTCCGGCCGCTTGACAGACTGATAGGCCCAGTGCCCTTCATAGGACGCGCCTTCCGCCACCCATTGCCGGATGGTCTCCTTCTGCTTTGGCGTGAGAGTCTTGTGCGAATAGGCGGGTGGCATCAATTTCGCGGCGTTGGCGCTCAACACACGCTCCACAATGGCCGATTTGGCGGGATTGCCCGGAACGATGGGCGTAACGCCGCTCTTGGTTGGCTGAAGAGCTTCTTCGCGAATGTCCAACCTCAGTCCGGCCATGCGTGTGTTTTTGTCAGGTCCGTGACACTGGAAGCACGTGTCCGACATGATGGGCCGAATGTCGCGATTGAAGCTGGTGGCGGCGGTCAGCGTGATTGGAGAGAAAAGCAGAAAGATGAAAGAAAAAAAATGATGGATCTGCATCGCAAGGCCTTCCAAAACATCTTACTGCCTTTACAATGAGACTAGTGTTCTCGTCCAGGGTCATCCTAACCTTTGCCAGCTTCGTTCTGTTTTCGGGGTGCAGTAAGCCGGCGAAAGTTGCCGCCGCTCCGGAACCGGAGAAGAAGTATTCCGTTCCCCGGTCGCGCGCGGCAGACGACGCCGGCCGCTTCTTCGCGGGTATTCCAGGCAAGCCGGATGGTCCCTTCCACGAGTTGGAACAAGATGCCGCCTGGGCCGCGCATTCCAAGGAATTCGCGCAAATGTGGGAGCGCCGCGAGAAGGCCTACCTGCCCGCTCTTCGCAAGTTTCAACAAAGCGCCATAGCCGCCGAGCCTTTTTCCAAGGGCCCCGTCTTCTACCCCTTTGGCGGGCCCGATATCCTGACGGCGCGGACCTTCTTCCCCAACAATGGAACCTATGTGTTGGTAGGGTTGGAGCCGCCCGGAACAGTTCCCGATGTGTCCGCCGCCCGCAGCGCCGATCTGACACAGTATCTGCCCGGCGTGCGCCAGACATTGGGCACGCTTCTGCGGCAAAGCTTTTTCATCACAGCGGATATGGCCAAACAGGTGCGCGGTCAGATCTCCGATGGGCTGCTGCTTCCCTTGTTGATTCAGCTGTCGCTCATGCGCTGCGAGATCCTGGGACACCAATCCGTCTCCATCGAGGCTGATGGGAAGGTGGTTCCGCGCTTGACGCGTGACGCGAACTTCAAAGGGTCGCGCAACGACGGAGTCGCCGTCGATTTCCAACTTCCCACGGGCGAGATCCGGCACCTGTACTATTTCTCGGTCAACCTGCAGGACCGTTCGTTCAAGGAGAACACAGCGCTTCAAGCCTATCTGAAATCGCTGCAGCCGTATACGACTTTCTTTAAGTCCGCCAGTTACCTGCCGCACGGTTGGAACTTCACGGCGATTCGCAATGAGGTGCTGGCGAACAGCCACGCCATTGTTCAAGACGACAGCGGCGTACCCTACCGCTTCATCGACAAGAAGGCGTGGAATGTTCGCCTGTACGGCCAGTACAGCCCGCCTTATGGAATTTTCAAAAACATGCTGCAGCCGGACCTGTTGAAAGCATACGAAGAGAGTTCGCCGACGCCGCTCGGCTTCTATATCGGATATGGCTACGGCCGCCGCCCATCCACGGTAATGGTGATGTCAAAGAAAAGTTAATCGAACCTAGGGCTTTTTTCCTTCCCAGGAACACGCCGGATTTGAGAGAATAGAGTTATGAAGCTTGCAGCGATGTTATTGGCATCGACTTTTATTGTCAGCGCCCAGGAGGCTCCTCCCGCGCAGACCCTTGTGACGCCGCTTGGCATTCCCTGTGAACCCGGTCAGCCCGGACCGTTCGGTCCCGGTTTTCCTCTTGCCTGTCCGCCTGTTGAGCAGCAGGGCGCAATGATTTTCGTGAAGTGGCCGGAGACAACCTCGGTTGCCTACAAAGTCACTGTGAACTACACCACGACCGATGGTCAGGAAATGACGTCCGTGAAATCCGTAGCGCGATCCGCGGAAACGGAGTACAGCATTGCAGTGTTCCAGATCGGCCGGCTGAAGACCGACACCCTTTCCGGTAACACGATCAGTTCTGTTACGGTGGAACTTGCCGAAACAGTTGATCCTCCACCTCCGCCGCCCGAAACCGAAAACTAAGGTTTCTTCTTGTCCCTATGGGCCTCGGGGTCCACGAATCGTGATGAAACCCGATGTGGGGCAGATCTCCAGATCTGCAGCGGGATCTCCAGATCCCGTATGGCCTCGCAAGAGGCCATCGGCTGCTTTGCAGCCGCCCGGGAGATTTCCACGTTCGACGTGGTGCTCGTTTCCGCGCCGGCCGACAAGAAAATCTCCGTCATCAAGGCGGTCC
>JACPVQ010000078.1 GCA_016191645.1 Candidatus Solibacter usitatus | reverse complement strand
GGGTTGTTTTATTTAAATAACATTATTTGCCCAACATAGTAGTTTTGCACCCATGACTATATATATTCTGAAAGTTTAGCTCAAGATCTTTCAGAATCTGAAAAAAGAAAAAAATCGAAACCTCGACACCGCTGGGCAGGTTCCGCTTCACATTCTCCACTCTCTTGAGAATGTCCTCCACCACCTTCACGGTGTTTACGCCGACCTGTCGGCGAATCTCCAGCATCACGGCCGGCTTGTTTTGGTGGTAGCCAAAACTGCGCCTTTCCGCCATGCCGTCTTCGGCGTAACCGATATCGCGAATGCGCACCGGCGCGCCGCCCACGTTCTTTAGAATGATGTTGCCGAAATCGGCCACCTTCTCCACGCGGCCCATGGTGCGAACTTCCAGTTCGGTTGGACCGCGCGTGATGCGTCCGCCGGGTGTTTCCACGTTTTCCGAACGAATCGCGCGATCCACATCCTGCGCGCTGAGGTTGTAGGCGTTGAGTTTGTCGATTTCCAGAAAAACGTTGATCTGCCGCTGCCGCCCGCCGAAGACATCGATGCCGCCCACGCCATCCACCGTTTCGATGGAGCGGCGAATGATCTTGTCGGCGATTTCCGTCAATTCGCGCTGCGACCGCTTTCCGCTTACCGCCAAAGTGATGATGGGGTCGCTATCGGGATCGGACTTGGTAACCGAAGGAGGCAGCGCGTTGGGCGGCAGTTTGCGCATCGCCGCGCTTACCTTCTCGCGCACGTCTTCCGCGGCTTCGCCAATATCCCGCTCCAGCACGAACTGAATGCTCATGCGGCCGCTTCCCTCGAAGATATATGCGCGCATTTCGGAAATGCCGCTGATGGCCGAGATCGCTTCTTCCAACGGAATGATGACCTGACCCGCAACTTCTTCGGGACTTGCGCCGGGCAGGCGCACTTCGACGTTCACCGTCGCCGGGTCCGTGCGCGGAAACAGGTCGAGCCCAAGGTCTTTGTAGCTGAACAGCCCCAGCGTCACCAAAAAAAAGATGAGCATGAAGGCGAAGACGGGGCGCTTGACGCAGATTTCGGATAGGTTCACGACAGGTATGGCTTGCGCGAACACACTCGCGCCGCAAGAAGACCATTATAGCTGTGCGCGGCTGGAGGAAAGTTCCAGCCGCGCACAGGGAACGGATGTTGCGTTTAGTAGCGGTAGTGGTCGGCTTTGTACGGACCGTCCACCGGCACGCCGATGTAGTCCGCCTGCTTCGTGGAAAGACGCGTCAGCTTCACGCCGATCTTCTCCAGGTGCAACCGGGCCACCTCTTCGTCCAGATGCTTCGGCAGCGTGTAGACGTCCACTTTGTAGCTGTCGCGATTCTTCCACAGGTCCAGTTGCGCCAGGGTCTGATTGGCGAAGCTGTTCGACATGACGAAGCTCGGATGGCCCGTCGCGCAGCCCAGATTCACCAGGCGTCCCTCGGCCAGCATGTAGATGCTGTTGCCGCCGGGGAACGTGTACATGTCCACTTGCGGTTTGATGGTGATGCGCTTCACGCCCGTCATCGTGTTCAGGCGATCGACTTGGATTTCGTTGTCGAAGTGGCCGATGTTGCACACAATCGCCTGATCTTTCATGTGCTGCATCTGCTCGAGCGTGATGATATCGACGTTGCCCGTGCAGGTGACGTAAATATCGCCGCGGCCCAGCGTCTCTTCCACCGTGGTCACCTCGAAACCTTCCATCGCCGCTTGCAGCGCGTTGATCGGATCGATCTCGGTAACAATGACGCGCGCGCCCATGCCGCGCAGCGAATGCGCCGATCCCTTCCCGACATCGCCGTAGCCGCATACCACGGCCACTTTGCCCGCCATCATGACGTCGGTGGCGCGCTTGATTCCATAGGCCAGAGATTCGCGGCAGCCGTACAGATTATCGAATTTCGATTTCGTCACCGAATCGTTCACGTTGATGGCGGGAACCAGAAGTGTGCCGGCTTCCTTCATCTTATAGAGACGGTGCACGCCCGTCGTGGTCTCTTCCGAAACGCCGCGCCACGCTTTTACAATGTTGTGCCACTGCTTCGGATTGTCTTTGTAAACGCGCTTCAGCAGATCCTTGATCACCTTCTCTTCGTGACTCTCGGAAGGCGTGTTCACCCAATCGGAACCGTTCTCCAACTCGTAGCCTTTGTGAATCAGCAGCGTTACGTCGCCGCCGTCATCCACAACAAGTTCGGGACCCTGGCCGCCGGGATGGATGACAGCCTTTAACGTGCAATCCCAATACTCTTCCAACGATTCGCCTTTCCAGGCGAACACAGGCACGCCTGCCACTGCGATGGCGGCAGCCGCGTGGTCCTGCGTCGAGAAAATGTTGCAGCTCGCCCAGCGCACGCTCGCGCCCAGATCCCACCGCGGTCTGAATGGTCATGTGCAGCGAGCCGGTGATGCGCACGCCCTTCAGCGGCTTCTCTTTGGCATACTTCCGGCGAATGGACATCAGGCCGGGCATCTCGTGTTCGGCGACGGAAATCTCTTTACGGCCCCAATCGGCCAAGGCAATATCCGCCACCTTATATTCGGTGGCAATGGAAGGAAGAGTGGTTGTACCCATGGACTGCTAATAAACTCCTTTACAAGTATCAGTAAATCTTGATATGTTGATGATACTAGATCTACCATGGGTCCGTCAATACTAAATTGTTTCCGTCTTTTGGCTGACCCGCTTCGTGCCAGAATCATCTTACTGCTTACTAATGAAGAGCTTACGGTCGCGGAACTGCAACAGATCCTGAATTCCGGGCAAAGCCGCATCTCGATGAGCCTGGGTCAGTTAAAGCGCGCGGGACTGGTGGAAGACCGGCGCGACGGCAAACACAGCCTATATAGGATTCACCCCGATTTGCCGGCTAACCGGGAGTTGGCCGGGTTGTTGGAACAGTCTTCGCGCGAGATTCCGGAACGGGCGGCGGATGAATCCGCGCTCGAGTTAGTGTTGCGCAAGCGCAAAGACCGGATGCGATCGTACTTCGACGAGCTCGCCGGAAAGTTCGGCCGCGATTATGTTCCGGGGCGTTCGTGGAAAGCGCTCGCCGAGGCTCTGTTGAAACTGCTTCCGCCGATGGTGGTGGCCGACCTGGGCGCGGGGGAAGGAACACTGGCGCAACTTCTGGCGCAGCGCGCGGAAAAAGTGATCGCGGTGGACAACTCCGAAAAGATGGTAGCCTTCGGACGCGAACTCGCGGAACGCCATGGACTGGCGAACCTCGATTATCGAATGGGCGATCTGGAATCGCTGCCCATCGATACCGGCTCAGTCGATCTGGCGATCTTCAGCCAGTCTCTGCATCACGCGCCGCATCCGCAGCAGGCGGTCAACGAGGCGCGTCGTATTTTGCGTCCCACCGGGCGCATTGTCATTCTCGATCTGCTTCGTCACAACTTCGAAGAAGCGCGTGAGATGTACGCCGACCTATGGCTCGGCTTCCCCGAAGTGGAATTGGAAGGGCTGCTCAAGAACGCCGGCTTCGTCGATATTGAGTCGTCCATCGTTTACAAAGAAGATCAGGCCCCCCATCTCAAAACGCTTCTGGTGGTCGGCCGGATCTCTCTAAAAGGATAAACGTAATCCCAATTGAATCCTCCGCGGATCGGCCGCGGACGTGTAACCAAGCGGCTGGCTCGGCGTACGGTCGTCGCGTCCTGTGAACGAAGTTGGAATCGCCGCGCCTACCGTGTTATTCACACTGGAATAGTTCAACCGGTTAAACAGATTGAACGTTTCGAAGAGGAATTCCAGATGCTTCTTCTCGGCAAAGGCGAATCGTTTTGACAGGCGAGTGTCGAAGGTCCAATAATTCGGCCCAATGCCGATATTGCGTCCGGCGAACACCGGCCGGTCCGTCGTGTTGTGGCGGTCATTATTCACTTCTGTTCCGGCCAGCAGGTTGAACGGCCGCGGGCTGTTGTACTTGAAGATCGGCGTGAAGATCCAATCGCCGAAAAAGCCCTTCGACGGCGTCTGCAACAACGCATAGAGCACAACTTTGTGACGCTGATCGAACGATGACAGCGAGCGCTCGCAGGCGCGGCAGGTCTGATCGTTCGGTTGAAAATCGCTGTTGTAATCCACGGTTTCATCAATCGCCTTACTAAGCGTGTAGTTGAAAGCGACGGTAGCGCGATTGGAGAACCGCCGGTTCACTTCCAACATGAAGCCGTTGTACCAGGAGTTGGCGCCGGACTCGTAGACGTTGTTCTGGAACAGCAGCGGATTGCCGAAGTAGCGCGCGCCGGTGGGGTTGTCGGCCGTAACGCCCCAATCGCGGATTCCGCGCGCGGCGTTCACCGGCGCGGGCAGCAGGTTGGAGTCGCGCGATGTGGTCAGGTGCACGCCGCGCACGAAAACATAGCTCACGGAAAGCGAAAGATTCTTGGCGATCTCGCGGTCGATGCCGAAGCTCGCCTGGTGAGCGTAGGGGTTGCGGTAGTTCGGATCCGTTTCGAACAACACCGTCAGCGGAGGACGCGGCCCGGTCTGGCTGATGTTGATGCCGAACTGCGTGAGGTCGCCCGATTGAATCGACCGCCGCGGCGTTGGGACACCGATGATCTTCTGTCCCAAAAGCGTCCGGAAGATGTTGATGGGGCCGTTGGCGGCCAGCGGATTTGCCGCATTGAGCGTGGTCAGAACCTGCGCGATCTGCCGGTAGCCATTGATTTCGCCGAGCGCATTCACCACGTAGTCGATCTGGAAATCGATTACAGATTGATACATCCCATAACCGCCTCGAATGGCCGTCTTATGGCTGTTGAACGGATCCCATGAGAATCCAATTCGCGGGCCAATCCCTTTCTTGTCCGTGGGAAGCGGCGATTTGCGGTGGTCCACTTCGTAGCGCAGGCCAAGGTTCAGCGTGAAGTTCGGACGCGGACGCCAAGTGTCCTGCAAGTATCCCGCGTAGAGGGGATAGGTCGCCCGCACCACCGGGTCGCCGAAGCCCTGCTGATACGATTGCGCCAGGCCGAGATTGAACGCCTGCAGTGCTGTGATGGTGGTGCTCGCCAGCGCCGCGTTGACTAACCCTCCCGGCAGAGCGCCGAACGTGAACCGTCCGCTCATGAACGTTTTCGAGTCCGAATGATTGTTGCGAATCAGTACTTGAACGCCGGCCTTCAGCGTATGAGTTCCGTGCACCCAAGAGACGGCTTCGCTCAGGTCCGCGCGCCTTGTGATTGTGATGCTGGGCAGGAAGCGATCTCGATTGAAAAAGCCGAAGCCCGCGATTTCCAACGCCGGGCCGAACGGGTCGTTCGTGCCCACGCGTGGGTTACTGTGATTGAACTGCGCGCGTGCTTCGTTGATCACACTCGGCGTGAGGCTATAGGTCCAGTTGAGAACGCCGGTATTGTCGAAGCCTTCGCTGACGAAACCGCGGGAGACGCCGACTAGCGCGGCAAGATTCTGATTAGTGTCGTAAGACTTCGTGCTGTTGAACCGGAAGCTCAACAGGTTGCGGTCGCTGAAGCGATGGTCCAGCCGCGCCAAGCCTTGGTATTGATCGGTCTGGAAAGGGAAGATCCCGCTGTTGCTGCGAAACATTTCCACCGTCTCAGGAGGTGAGACAAGCGCGGCCCTAAGCCCCGCTGCCGCCGCCGCGGGCAATTGCGACAGAATCGCTTCCTGTGCCGGCGTCGCTTGAAAAATGGATTGGTCGGTGAGCACGACCACCGTACTATTCTCACGGCGTCGCAGCTGTTCGTAGGCAAGAAAGAAAAATGTTTTGTCCTTCGCAATGGGTCCGCCGGCGGTTGCTCCGAACTGCTGCCGGCTGGAATCCGGCTTCACGCGCGAAACGCGATTGCCACTGCCCAACACATAGGAGAAAGGATTCGTGGCATCCAGACCGTCGTGCCGGAAGAAGGAGAACAGCGAGCCGCGAACCGCGTTACCGCCGCCCTTGGTGACGATGTTGATGACACCGCCGCGAGCCTGTCCGTGCTCCGCCGAATAGTTCGTGCGATTGACTTGAAACTCCTGCACCGCCTCCTGGCTCACCGTGGCGCGCACGCCGCCGCCCGCGTCATTCGATTCGCCGCCGTCCACGCTCACATTGTTTCCGCGGCCGTTCGATCCATAAAAGGATAGGCCGCTATCGGGCGTCTGCTTGACTCGAAAGCTATTCGAATCCGCCAACCCGCTGGAATCCGACACACCGGGCGCAAGCAGCGCGAAGCTCAGATAGTCGCGGCGGTTGATGGGCAGGTTGCGAACAAACTGCTCGGTCAACGTGTTCGATTGCTGCGTACGTTCCGCCTCCACCAACGGCGTGTCGGCCTGCACTTCGATCAATTGCGAACTCTCGCCTACTTCCAGTTTGAAATCAATCGAGGCCGACTGACCCACCGTGAACGCCACGCCCTTGGCGCTACGGCTGCCGAAACCCTGCTTCTCTACGCGAACTTCATACGTGCCGGCAGGCAGCAGCGGAAAAAGATAATCGCCCCGGTCGTCGGATAATGATTCGCGCGTTGCGCCCGTTTCCGCGTTGGTGACGATAATCCGCGCGCCTTGAATGACGGCGTCGGTTGGATCGGTGACGGTTCCTGTCAAGGTCGCCGAAGTTTTCGACTGTGCGAAGACGGTCTGGCCGAACAACGCGAGGAAAAGGACAAACACTACATGGTGTGTCATGGCACTCCCTTCGAATGGTCCAATCTTAGCATCGCTTGTGGTGCCGGAATCTGCTTTGCGCCTATAATCAGTCAAGATGCGTACAGATTGGGTTACTTCACGTTGGAACGATCCCGTTCGCACCCAAATGCATTATGGGCGCAAAGGGATCATCACACAAGAGATGGAATATGTGGCGCGGCGCGAGCAGCAGGAGGCGGAACTCATCCGCTCCGAAGTGGCTCGCGGGCGAATGATCATCCCCGCCAACATCAATCACAAGAACCTTGAGCCGATGGCGATCGGGATCGCCTCGAAATGCAAGATCAACTCCAACATCGGCAATTCCGCTACAACCTCCGATATCGCCGGCGAGTTGGAAAAACTGCAAACTTCGGTTCGATACGGCGCCGACACCGTGATGGATCTGTCCACCGGCGGCGACATCCCCGGCATCCGCAAAGCGATCATCGACGCGTCGCCTGTACCCATCGGCACGGTCCCCATTTATGAAGCTCTCACCCGCGTCCGCCGCGTGGAGGACCTCAACGCGGACGTGATGCTCGAAGTGATTGAAGAGCAGGCGCAGCAAGGCGTCGATTACATGACCATCCACGCCGGCGTGCTCATTCAATATATTCCGCTGACGACGAAACGTATCACCGGAATCGTCAGTCGCGGCGGGTCGATTCTCGCCGAGTGGATGGTGAAAAATCACCGCCAGAATTTTCTCTATGAGCGGTTCGAGGACATCTGCAAGATCTTCCAGAAGTACGATGTCAGCTTTTCGCTCGGCGACGGGTTGAGGCCCGGCTCCGTGGCCGACGCGAGCGACGAAGCGCAATTCGCCGAATTGAAGACGCTCGGCGAGTTGACGCGCATCGCCTGGAAATACGACGTGCAGGTGATGATCGAAGGTCCCGGCCACATCCCGATGGATCAGATTCAGCTGCAAGTGGAAAAAGAAAAAGAGATGTGTTACGAAGCGCCCTTCTATACGCTGGGGCCGCTGGTCACCGACTTCGCGCCCGGCTACGATCACATCACGTCGGCCATCGGCGCGGCCATGATCGGTTGGTATGGCGCGTCCATGCTTTGCTACGTCACACCCAAGGAACACCTCGGACTTCCTAACAAGGAAGATGTGAAGGCCGGCATCATGGCCTACAGAATCGCTGCGCACGCGGCAGACATTGCCCGCCACCGGCCCGGCGCGCGCGATCGCGACGATGAATTGTCGCGCGCCCGCTACCGCTTCGATTGGCGCAAGCAATTCGAATTGTCGCTCGATCCGGAAACGGCTCGCTCCATGCACGATGAGACGCTGCCGGAAGACGGCTTCAAGGACGCGCACTTCTGCTCCATGTGCGGGCCGAAGTTCTGTTCGATGAATATTTCTTCCAAGGTCGAAAGCTTCACCATGGAAGAAGCCGAGGCCGTTTTGAAGAATGACCTCGTGCAGGTGGGCGGCACAGCGAGCTAGCGGCAGTATGCTGGTCATCGACACGCACGCGCACATCTATTCGCCCGATGAAAAGCGGTATCCCGTGATCGAAAAACCGCTGCGTCCGCCCGCCGGCAGCGGGTCGCTGGAGCAATTGCGCGAAGTCACGAAAGCGAACGCCGTGCAAGGCGCTTGCCTGATTCAGGTGAGCACGTTTTATCGTTTCGATAACCGCTACATCTGCGATTCGGCGATAGCAGCCAAGCAATGGACCGCGGGCGTGTGCACGCTCGATCCGGAGGACACGCACAGCCCCGGCATGCTGAAGCATTTCGCGGAGAAGTATAGCCTGCGCGGGATGCGCAGTATTCCGGCTCGCGGCGGGAAGTTGGATCACCCCGGCGTGCGCGCGTTGTGGAAGTCGGCGCTGGAAAGCGGAATCGTGATCAATGCGTTGATCAATCTGGAACAGGCTCCGCAATTGGAGACTCTGCTGCAAGCGTTCCCAAAACTACCTGTGGTTTTGGATCACTGCCTGAGTCTGAAAGCCGGTCCGCAGTTTGAAAAAACTCTCGATGCCGTGCTGCGCCTGGCGCGATTCCGCAACCTGCACGCCAAGCTCACATTTCTGCCAACGGGCAGCACGACGGGTTACCCTTGCACCGATATGCATGCGCCGTGCCTCAAAATCATCGACGCATTCGGCGGCGACAGGTGCGTTTGGGGCAGCGATTTCCCCTGCGATTTGTGGACGCCCCGGGTCACCTACGCCGAACATCTGCGCATCTTTCAAAGAGATCTGCCGTTGAAAGATCCGCTGCGCGCGCAGATTCTCGGCGAGACCGCGAAGAAACTCTGGTTTCCCGCCGCAATGCCACAATAGAAGAACCGCAATGAATTTCGACCCTCAGGCTTACGGCCCGGCCGTGGCAGCACTGCTCGCGCTTGATGGAAATGGAGACCGGCTGCAACCGTTGGCGCTGGGTGTCTGTTCTTCCGTGAAAGCCAAAGCGGAGTTGGGCGGCACTTCCGCCGCTGCGCTTTTCCCCGCGGCCCGCGCTCCCGAAGCTGCTTTCAGCGGGCTGTGGCTTTACTTTTCCTGCCTCGACGAATCGCATTCCCTGTCGCAGGAGATCAATACCGCCGACGGCAGTTTTTGGCATGCCATCATGCACCGCCAGGAGCCGGATCCCGGCAACTCTTCCTATTGGTTTCGACGCGTGGGGCAACATTCCGTGTTTTCCGGTTTGGCTGCGGCAGCCGACCGTCTTTGTGGCGAGCATCCGGAAGGTGGTTTCCGGATGGGCTCCAAATGGGACCCGTTTGCCTTCATCGATTTTTGCGAAAAGGCGCGACGCAAGCCGGGTTCGGCCATGGAAACTCTTGCGCTGAAAATTCAACGCGCCGAATGGCAGATTCTGTTTCACTCCTGCGCGAGCGCCATCGCATGAGAAAGATCATTGGTATCGGCTTCGTTCTGGCCGCCGCCGTTGCGGTCTGGTATCTCCTTCGCCTTCGCAATGCGCCTCCCGAAGTTGCGTTCGAATCGCCGCGCCGCGAAAAGCTCATCACTTCCGTTTCCACCAACGGCCGCGTGGAACCCATTGAATGGACCGTCGTGCGCGCCGAACGCGAAGGCTCGTTGGTGCGGCTGGCGATGGAGAAGGGGCAGAGCGTGGCCGCGGGAGCAATCGTAGCGGAGTTGGATTCTACTGCTGCGCGAACCAATCTCGCGGCAGCGGAGGCAAAGATCGCGCAAGCTCGCGCGGAGTTGGCGGTAGTCGATGGCGGGGGCCGTGTCCGCGATCAGACGGAAATTGACGGCCTCATTGGCCGCCTCCGTGTCGATCTCGCCGCGGCCGAACGGCAACGGGAATCGTTGCAACGCCTGGTACAAAAAAAGGCCGCCACGCCGCATGAGTTGGAGCAGGCATCGGATCGCGTGAATCTTCTGAAGCAAGAGATCGGCGCACTTGCCAACCGGCGCGCGTCTCTAATTTCGCAGCCTGACCGGGCCTCCGCGCAAGCACGGCTGCAAGAGGCGGAAACAGTCGCCACCAGCGCGCGCCGCGACATCGAATTAAGTTTGATCCGCGCGCCAATCGGCGGCACAGTTTACCAATTGGATGTGCGCAAGGGCGCCTTCCTGAAGGCAGGTGATCCCATCGGCAACATTGGCGCGCTCGATCGCGTGCGCGTCGTCGTCTACATCGACGAGCCGGAGTTAGGCGGCGTGAGCGCGGGCCAGCCCGTCGAGATTACGTGGGAGGCATTGCCCGGCATTACATGGGCCGGCGTGGTGGAGAAGCTGCCCGCGCAGATCGTGGCATTGAACTCTCGCCAGGTGGGCGAAGTCTTGTGCGTCATCGACAATCGCGACCGCCGCTTGCTGCCCCAAACAAACGTGAAGGCGGAGATTCGCACCAGCGTGATTGAAAACGCCCTCACCATACCGAAAGAAGTTTTACGCCGCGACAAAGGAGAATCCGGCGTATTCGTGCCCGGCGTGGACTCAAAGTTGATGTGGCGCGCCCTCAAAACCGGAGCATCGAATGTAACGCGGATTCAGGTTCTGGAAGGTCTGAATGAAAACGAACGCGCCGCACTGCCGTCGGAATTAGTTCTGCGCGACGGAATGACGGTTACTTCCGCACCAACTCCACGTCCAGCGAAATAGTTACTTCGTCCCCGACCACAACACCGCCCGCCTCCATCATCCGGTTGTAAAGAACGCCGAATTCCTTGCGGCTGATTTTTGTCGTGGCCGAGGCGCCCATCACCATCCTGCCGCCCGCGCCTTTCACTTCTGGCGTCGGTCCGTCCACCGTGAAGACCACCGGCTTCGTCACTCCGCGAATCGTCAGATCACCGGCAAGTTCCAACACGCCGGCCGCGTTCTTGCGGATCTGTTTCGAGGTGAAAGACAACTTAGGATGCTTCTCGGTTTCAAGAAAGTCGGCGCTGCGCAAATGAGCGTCGCGCTTCGGCTCATTTGTGTTAACCGTCGCCGCGTCGATGGTCATTTGGACAGATGACGCCGGAAGGTTGTTTGGATCATAGGTTACTAGCCCGGTGAGCCCTTTGAAACTCCCCTTCACGTTGGAGACCATCATGTGGCGGACGGAGAACGTTACCGAACTATGAGCGGAATCGATGCCGTACTCAGCGGCCGCGCCGATTCCCAGTTGCGCCGCAATCATCAAAGTTACAAGTCTTTTTGTATTCATGTGTACTTACTATGGCGTTCCGTGAGTGCGCGAGGTTTCCACGAATCGACTAAATTTCCTTGCAGACGGCCTGTTATAGTACATTCGGTTGTAATGACTCGAAGAAGGTCGCTTCTGGCCGTACCCGCGGCTGCCGCCGCATCTGCCGCTCCCTCCGCTTCATCTCCCGCGATTCTCGAACTGCGCACCTTCCAACTGCGCAACGGCGCGGACGGGATGGTGCAGCGCACCTCCGACTTCTTGAGCAAGTCCTACTCACCTGCCCTGGCGCGTGCGGGTGGAAAACTGAACGGCGCTTTCAGTAATCTCATCGCGCCGAACGGACCGTTCGTAATGGCGTTGTCGAGCTTCGATAGCATGGCCACCTTGGACCAGACCTTGCAGAAGATGAGCGCCGACGGTGAGTATCGGAAGGAGCTTGAGAAACTCGAATCCAAGGGTGGGCTGAGTTATGTGCGCGTCGAAACGAACCTGCTGCGCGCTTTTCCTTCCATGCCATCGGTTGAAGTGCCCGCCACCGATGCCAAGCGGCCCGCGCGCGTGTTCGAATTGCGCACGTACGAATCGAACAGCCCGTTGACGTTGAAGCGGAAGATCGGCATGTTTGAATCGGGCGGCGAGATCGACATCTTCCGGCGCGTCGGCTTGCAGCCCGTCTTCTTCGGAGAGGCCATCGCCGGGCGGCAAATGCCGAATCTCACCTACATGCTCTGCTACGACAGCTTGGCCGCGCGCGAGAAAAACTGGGCGGCGTTTCTTGCCGACCCTGCTTGGCTCAAACTTCGCGCCACGCCGGGGTTGAGCGATCTTGAGATCGTGTCGAATATTTCCAACACCTTGCTGCGTCCCTTGCCGTTTTCGCCGATTCGCTAAATCACAAGCTTAGCCAGCAGCAACACCGCGGCGAAGAGGTAGCCCAACACCGCCCGCCATTCCTGATTGCGCCAGTAGAGTTCCGCCCGGAAGCCTGCGCCGGAATCGGCCGGTCCGAAACGTGGGAGCAGTGATGGTACTCGATCGGCATAACTCGCATACGCCGGGAATAACTTTCGAAGGTGCTCCTCCTCTAATTGAATGACGGGAAGATAGATCAGCAGAAAGGCCGAGGTGAACACCGCGGCCAGAGGCCAACTGTGGGACGAGATCACGACGCCGCCCGCCATAAAGAGCGAACCCAGATAGAGCGGGTTCCTGACCAAAGAATAAGGCCCCGATTGCGCGAGCGTTTCGTTCTTCGCCAGATGGCCCGCGGCCCATGCTCGAATCCACAGCCCAAACAAGCTGACCGGTATTCCCCAAAAATACGAATCGTAAGAAGGCCGCGACAAAAAAATGAACGCGGCCAGGATAACGAACCCGCCGGGAACGCGCAGGCGCTGCACGCGGTCGGCGTATGATTTGGGAAATCGCATCATAGACTCAATGCCTCCGCCACCATCGAAGGCGTAATCTCCAGCATGCTCGGGTCGGTTTGCGGCGATCGCTGATATGAGGTGACCGCTCGCGCATAGCGCAACACGCGCATGCTCCCGCCGTAAGGTCCATTGCGTTTCGGATCCGTCGGGCCGAAGATCGCCACGCCGGGTTTCCCCAGGGCCGCCGCTATGTGAAGAGGTCCGCTATCGACGCCCACCACCGCCGCTGCGCGTCGCGTCGCGTGCAGCAATCCCGCAATGGAAGAAACATGGACGGAAACACTTTCCAGCCCCTGCAATAAAGGCGCTCCGGCCGGATGTGTGTTGACGACCAACGGAACCGGCAGAAGCTTTGCCAATCGCGAATAATTCTCCAGCGGCCACTCCTTCGACGGCCATCCCGCGAACGGACTCGCCAAAACAAAACGATCCGGTAATGTTCCTTCGCTTTTTCCCTCAGGCAGATGAAACTTCGCGACGGAATCCGTTGCCCCGCAACAGCGCGCCAGTTCCAAATGCCTGTCGACGATATGTTCCGCCTGTGCGCGATGCTGTTCTGAGTAAAACCAGGCCGCCATTCCTTCCCGTGTTTGCGAAGCATGGTAGCCGCAGATGCGCTGCGCGCCGGAGGCCTTTGCAACGATGGACGATTTTATCAACCCTTGAAAATCGATGGCGCAGTCGATCCGCAACGTTCGGATCACATCGCCCATCGCGCCCAAACGCACGACGAGAATCGGCTGGCTCATTTCCCGCGCCGCACGTGAGCGAAAAATTCGGCGCGCAACCGCGCCTCCGTGTCCAGCAATTTTGTCTGCGCGGCGTCCATGCTTGTGCTGTCGTCAATCACCACCGCTTTGACGAACGAAAGCGAAGCGGCAAGTTCGGCGCGCGCGCGAGGCTCCAAATATACATCAGGAGGAGTCGCAATAATCACAACGATTCCCTCGCCCGCGGTGGCGCGCAACTGCTCGACATAATCGGGCAGCATCGGGTCGAAGTAACTGACAACGGTGCGCATGTCTCGCGGCGCGTCATCCAAGGTCACAATTTTCTTCCTGGTATCGATGATGAAAACTCCTGCTCTTATTTCAACAACTCCAGCGCCGTTGCCGCCACTCGATCCGATGAGATCAGCTCCATGCATCGATGATGCCCTAGAGGACATTCCCGTTTCAGGCACGGACTGCAGTCGATGGGCTCGCGAATGATGCGCGCCAAAGGCCCGGTGGGGCCCGTCGCAATGTGATCGGTCGCTCCGAATACGGTGACCGTTGGTACTCCGAGCGCCGAAGCAATATGCATCGCGCCCGAATCGTTTGTCAGCATCAACGCGCAGGACGCTGTCTGTTCGATGAACTCCCGCAGCGACGTGCGGCCCGCGAAATTGACGGCCTCCACGCCAGCCTTCTCAACATCGCGCGCGACCATGTCGCAGATCTCTCGCTCCGATTCCGCTCCAAACAAAGCTACCGCGCAGCCTCGCTGCTTGGCGATGGATACCGCCGCCGCGGCGAATCTCTCCGGAAGCCAGCGCTTGGCGCTGCCATAGGCTGCGCCGGGGCTGACGCCGATCACCGGGTTAGCCGCGTCATGCTTCGCCTGAACCCCTTCCAATCGAATGAATGCTTCCTCCGGCAATCGATCGACAACTCCAAGCTGTCGCAGCATTTCCAAATAATAAAAACTTTGGTGCCGCGGAATCGATCCCTTGCGCGGCACCGCAACACCGTGCGTCAAAAGCATCCCGCGACCATCGCGAGCGTATCCCGCGCGAATCGGGATGCCCGCCATCCATACCACCAGCGCGGCTTCAAACGCGTTCTGCAACAGGATGGCCCCATCGAACTTGCGCCGGCGCAGATCGCAAGCCAGTCTCCACTTCCCACTCCAATCGCCCGCCCCGCGCCGCGCCGTATACGGAATGACTTCATCGGCGAACGATTCACGGCCATACAAATCGGCAACCCAATCGAGCGCCAGAACGGAGATATGAGCCTGCGGATAGTGCGTCCGGATGGCACGCAGCGCAGGCAAGCTCATCACCGCGTCGCCCACCCAATTGGTCGCGCGCACCAGAATGCGCTGAAGGTTCGGAAGCATCGCCAATGTACAATCATGACATGGTGACCGCTGAGGCACGCCGCCAGTTGGACGAGGCCGGATTCGTGCTGCTGCCCCATTTCATGAGCCCGGATCTGCTCCAGGAGCTGCGCTCCGAACTTGATCGGGTCATTGCCGCGGAAGGTGAGAACGCAGGGCACGAGTTCAAGAAAGAGCCTGACACTATTCGGTTGGCCAACATGGTGGATAAGGGCGAGGTGTTTCGCCGCATCATTGGCATGCCGGAAATCCTGGAGTACGTCGCCGCGGTGATTCCCGGCACGTTCAAGGTGGGCAGTATGAATGGCCGCGCGCCCAATCCGCAATCGGATTGGATTCAGCCGCTCCATTGCGACGCGGGCGCTTTGGCCGACGAACGCGGTAATAGCGTCTGCAACGTGATTTGGATTCTCGACGATTTCACGGCTGAAAACGGCGCGACGCGCATCGTTCCTGGATCGCACCACTTCCGGAAATACCCGCAGGATGTTTTGCCGGATCCTTACGCGCCTCACCCCGATGAAGTGCTTCTGATTGCACCGGCCGGCAGTGTCGCCGTTGTGAACACGCATGCGTGGCATGGCGGCACGGCGAATCGTACGGCAGGCCCCAGGCGATGCCTGCATGCTTTCTACGTTCGATCGGATAAACCGCAGCAGCAGTTCCAACGGGAGCTGCTGAGCGATTCCACGAAAGCCGCGCTCAGCCCCGAATTGCGGCGTCTGCTCGCCATTGATGACGACGAGAACGAACGGATCACATTGGCCGACCCCGGACGCAGCGGCTTTTTGAAATAGAATAAAGCCTATGTCAGCCATTACTCGCCGGCAGATGCTGGCCGCCACGGCCGCTCTTCCCTTTGCCGCTCCAGCGCAGAACACAGGCAAGCGCAACGTCTTATTCATCGCCGTGGACGATCTCAACAATTGGATCGGCTGTCTCGGCGGACATCCGCAAACCAAGACGCCGAACTTGGATCGCCTGGCCGCGCGCGGCGTCCTGTTCACCAAAGCCTACTGCGCCGCGCCGCTGTGCAATCCGTCGCGTGCCGCGTTGATGACGGGATTGCGCCCTTCCTCCACCGGAATCTACGACAACAGCCAGCCCTTCCGCCAGGGGCCGAGTAAGAACGCGTTAACGGTGGCTCAATATTTTCGCGCCAACGGATACAAGGCGATGGGATCGGGCAAGATTTTTCACGACGCCTTCCCTGATCCCGCGAGTTGGGATGAATGGTTTCCAAAACCGGAACAGCAGAAGCCGGCCGATCCGCGGCCCGCAAATACTCCGCTCAACGGCATCCCCAACACAGCCCAGTTCGATTGGGGGCCGATTAAGAACCCCGATTCGGACATGGGCGATTTCAAGGTTGCGAATTATGTAACCTCGCAGCTTCTCAAGAAGCACGACAAACCGTTCTTCCTCGCCTGCGGAATTTTCAAGCCGCACCTGCCGTGGTACGTCCCGGAAAAGTATTTCGACATGCACCCGCTGGAAACCATCAAGCTGCCCAGCGTGAAAGATGATGATCTCGACGACGTTCCCGCTATCGGCAAGAAGATGGCCAAGGCGAACGGCGATCACAAAAGCGTGGTTCAGTACAAACAATGGCACCGGGCCGTGCAATCCTATCTGGCTGCGATAACATTCGCCGACGCACAGATTGGCCGCGTCATCGATGCGTTGGACGCGAGCCCGTATCGGGAAAACACCACGATCGTTTTGTGGAGCGACCACGGCTGGCACCTCGGCCAGAAACTTCATTGGCGAAAATTTGCATTGTGGGAGGAAGCGACGCACAACGTCTTCATGATGGTCGCTCCAGGGTTAACCAAACCAGGCGGACGCTGCACTCATCCGGTGAGCCTCATGGATATCTATCCGACTCTGGTGGAGTTGCACGGGCTGCCCGCGAAACCTGGTCTCGAAGGCAACAGCCTGATGCCTCTGCTGAAGAATCCGGTGGCGAATTGGGACAAGCCGGCCGTCACGACGTACGGACGCAACAACCATTCCGTGCGCAGTGACCGCTTCCGCTACATCCGCTACTCCGACGGCGGCGAGGAGTTGTACGATCATCACGACGACGACCTCGAATGGCACAACCTCGCCTCCGACCCGCGATACGCCGTCGTGAAGCGCGACTTGGCCCGTTGGCTTCCGCAAACCAACGCGCCGGATTCCATACGCACCCGCGGCGGCGCGGAGTGAACCGCAAACCTCGCATGCGATAATAGAACCGTCGGGCGCGTAGCTCAGTTGGTTAGAGCACCTAATCTAATATATTTATAAATATTTGTCAAATAATTGAAATTTCGAAAGACGAGAAGTGAA
>JACPVQ010000077.1 GCA_016191645.1 Candidatus Solibacter usitatus | reverse complement strand
CATTGTGCAAAATTCCCCACTGCTGCCTCCCGTAGGAGTCTGGCCCGTGTTTCAGTGCCAGTGTGGCCGTGTGCCCTCTCAGGCCGGCTACCGATCTTTGCCTTGGTAGGCCTTTACCCCACCAACTAGCTAATCAGCCGCGGGCTTCTCTATCGGCGTCTTTCGACTTTCCCTTTGCAGGCTTATGCGGTATTAGCCCAGGTTTCCCCGGGTTATTCCCCACCAAAAGGTAAATTACCCACGTGTTACTCACCCGTACGCCACTGTACTCATGGATTGCTCCACTTTCTCGTTCGACTTGCATGTGTTAGGCGCGCCGCCAACGTTGATTCTGAGCCGGGATCAAACTCTCGTTTGAACCGTTTGAGTATTGCTGGCCTCAAAAGCCGACCAGCACTTATCGTTCTAGCCTAGAACTCTCCAAATTGACGAATTGAATTCATAAACGTCCAACCAGATTGTCAATGATCTGCTCCCTGCCGCCGGCGATCTTACGAAAACCGGTGCAAGGAAGGCCTCGAAACCTTTTGAGCACGCAAACCCACACACGGCTTTTCAGCCCGGGGATACTGCTAGCTCGAGAAAATGGTGTCTCGAAAGAACTTCTTAGAGGTAGCAGGCAGCCATTAAATCTATTTCAGCTGCCGGCCTTATCTGAGGACTCCCTACTGCGGAGCTACTCGCGGCTTACCTCACTACTTGCTGTCTACTGCAGCCATCAGTCAGTCTATCGAACTTTCTTCGATAGGTCAAGCGGGAGGGACTTCTTTTTCCTCCACCACTCAACCCTTCACTGCCTCAGTGCGTTTCGCAGCGACAACCGAACTCCCTCAGAATACCACTGCTGCTGCCCGTTCGGCAAGCATACAGTGCAAGAAAGTTAACAAAGTGCCTTTCGCAAGGCTTTGCCCATCCTTATTTACGCATTCCCCGTTTCGGATTCCGCACGCGCGCCTGCGACGTCTTCTTCTTACTGCGCTTGGGCTTGCTGATGAGAAACGTGCCGCTTCCAACAGCTTCCGCTTTGTAGGTCTTATCTTCAGCCAATGTACTTGCTCCTTGAAAATGAACTGTTTCTTATTCTAGCAGGTCGTGCGAAAAAGCCTATCCTAGAAGTAATGCGTGACAGCTTCCGCGCTCTGCGGCACCCGGACTTCCGGCTTTATGCGATTGGCCAGGCGGTTTCGGTGGCGGGAAGCTGGATGCAAGGCGTGGCTCAAAGCTGGCTCATGTACCGGCTGACGAATTCCGAATGGATGCTGGGTCTCACCGTTTTCGCCACGCATCTCCCCGTGCTCTTGCTTGGCGCCATTGGCGGCTGGGTGGCCGACCACTACCCGCGGCGGCACATTGTGATGACCACGCAGTTCCTCGCCCTGCTGCAAGCGGTGGTTCTTGCCGCGCTCACCTACACCAACACCGTCACCACGACGCACGTGCTGTTGCTATCGGCGTTTCTCGGCGTGTTGAACGCATTCGATATCCCCGGCCGTCAATCGCTGTTCATCGGCATTGTCGGCAAGCCCGATCTGATCAGCGCCATCTCGCTGAACTCCGCCATCTTCAACGGATCGCGCATTCTCGGTCCGTCGCTGGCCGGGATCGTTGTCGCCACGTTTGGCGAAGCGATCTGCTTCCTCTTAAATGGCTTCACTTTCGTTGCCATGCTGGTCTGCCTGCTGCTCATGAAGACGCGCGAGGAACCGGTTTCCACCGGCGCGGAAAAGCGCGGCGGCGTTCTCGACGGATTTCATTACGTCTGGCAAAGGCCGAATCTGCGTCTCATCTTCGGCATGAGCTCGCTGCTGAATTTCGGATACGCCCCGGTGCTGGCCCTCATGCCGTTTTTCGCCGACGGCATTTTTCACAAAGGATCGGCGGGACTTGGTTTTCTCACTGGCGCGCTCGGATTGGGGGCCGTCATCGGCGTTCTTCGTCTGGGCCGGCACCGCGGCATTGCCGAAACCCCGCGCGTCACCTTCGAGAGCACCGCCTACATGGGACTGGCACTGGCCGCGTTCGCCGTCTCCCCGTCCTTTGTGTTCTCGCTCCTCGCCGTTCCGGTGATCGGATTCTCCGTAATGCGTCAAAACGCATGTGGCAATTCGCTGACGCAAACCGTAATCCCCGATGAATACCGCGGCCGTCTGACGGCGTTGTATTCGATGGTGGTCACCGGATCGCTGCCATTGAGCAGCCTGGCCGCGGGTTTCCTGGCTTCGCGCTTCGGACCGCGCGCCATCGTGTTCACGGCCGCCGTACTTTGCCTGGGCGGCGCGGCCGCGTTTCGATTCGCCATGCCCGGCTTTCGCAGATGGGTTCAGGAACAGGAGGAAGTTTGCGCCGCTTAATTTTTTTCATTGCCTGGTGGGCGCTCGCGGCCACGGCGTCCCAGGCACAACAGGCAAAACAGGCACTGTTTGCGGACATTGATGAGATTTTGAAGGATCTTGCTCAGATCACGGGGCTGCCCGCGACGAGGAAAGTCGCTTCGGATACCATCGACCGCGCCGGTCTGAAAAAATTTCTGGAAGACCGCATCAAGGAAGCCGTCAAGCCGGAAGAGATCCGCGCCGAAGAAGTTACGCTCAAGAAACTCGGCCTGGTGCCATCCACTTTCGATTTGAAGAAAACCACCATCGATCTGTTGACCGAACAGGCCGCGGCCTTCTACGACTACCACAAAAAGAAGCTGTTCCTGCTCGAATCGAACAGCTCTTTCACCGAACGGCCCGTCCTGGTGCACGAGCTTTCGCATGCCCTCGCCGATATGCATTTCAACCTGTCGAAATATATCGGCAAGAGCCGCTCCGACGATGCATCGGTGGCGCGGCAGGCAGTCATGGAAGGCCAGGCGACGTGGCTGATGACGGAATACATGTTGTTCAAAGTGGGCACGTCGCTGACAAAAGCGGCCGGTATGGCGGACTCGATGAATCGCATGGCCGGAGCGGGCGGAGGCGGCTTTCCCGTCTTCGATGCCGCGCCGCTTTATTTGCGGGAATCGCTGGTCTTTCCCTACACGAAAGGCTTCAGTTTCCAACACGCCGTGATTCTGAAGATGGGCCAGCAGGGGTTTGGCGAAGTGTTCCGCAATCCGCCGCTCAGCGCGCAACAGATTCTGCATCCGGAAAAATACTTCAGCAAGACCATTCCCACGAAGCTCGAACCTCCCAAAGTGAAGCTGCGCGGATACCGCGAACTGGTTGCGGGTGGAGTAGGCGAATTCGATCATCAGATGCTTCTGCGCACGCACACCAGCGAGGAGGAGTCGAAGGCGGCGGAGAAATGGCGCGGGGCCTCCTATCGCATTCTGGAAAACAAGAAGGACAAAAACCTCACCGTGCTGTGTTATGCCAGCGAATGGCAGGATGAAACGTCGGCGCGGAAGTTCTTCGAACTCTATCAGACCGTGTTGCGCAAGAAGTGGAACCAGTTCGAAATCTCGCGGCGCACGGAGTCGGAGGTGGACGGCAACGGCGACGACGGCCGTTTTCAACTGCGCCGTAGCGGAAATATTGTCACCAGCCTGGAAGGACTCCCCAAATAGTGTTTACCATTCGCAGCGTGTTCGCGGACCAGGGCCGCATCGAATCCGGTTCGTTCGATCTCATTCCCACCAACGATCAAGGCAAGGCGGTTTGCGCCCTCTTCCTCGATTTCCTGTCCAGCCGCGGATTGGAGTTCCGCGAGAAGCTCCCCTTCCTGAAGAAGGGGGAGACGGAGTTGGAATGGGCCGCGGCCGGTGGCGGCGCGGCGCTGGCATCGTTTTATGAATCGGGCGAGCCGCTGTGCATGGCCATTCTGTTATCGGGCATCAATCCCGAAGCGGACCGGCAGATGATCGCGGCCCTGCGCCAGACGGTGCTCGATGCTGTTCTCGGGCCCCAGGCCGATTCGCTCGCCGACGCTCCGGAACGTCCCATCGTGCTCAACGTGATATTCCCCGATCACGCAGAGTTGGTTCCCCAGACGCAATTGCTGATCACGGCGCTGGCCAGCGTCTACTTCCGCGTCATGTTGGAATTAGGCGCGGACACCAAGCAACAGGCACCTTGATTAGTAGTGGTGGTCCATTAAAATACATTAATGCGCCAATGGGTTGCTCCCCCTCAGGTTAACCGATAGAATACATTGGGGTTTCAGTTTTGTTGTTGCGCGTCCCTCTACTGCTGAGCCTAGCGTCCTTCGTCCGCGCCTCGGAGATTCCTGCCGGGGAGATCCTCCATGTCCGCCTGACGGAAGCGATCACTTCCGATCGAAATTCCCCTGCCGACCCCGTGGAGGCCGTTCTTACACAGGCCTACATTCTCGACGGGATTGAACTGCTGCCGGCGCGGGCACGCGTCACGGGCTGGGTTCGCCGCGCCAGCGCTGTGGGCTTCGGCTGGAAACGTGAGCGAGCGGTGATCGACCTGGAATTCGATGCCATCATTCTGGAAGATGGCACCAGACTGCCCATTCGTGCAAAAGTCTCTGCTGTCGACAACGCGAGAGAGACAGTAAATCGGGAAGGGGCGATTCAGGGCATGCGCGCCACGGCGACCATGCAGGGGACAGCCACCAGCCGTCTGTGGCATCTACCGACGCTCAACCCTTATCCGCATCCGGCGTTGATGATTCATAAGGCGTTCTTTCCCTATTTTCCACAGCCCGAGATCCGGCTTCCTCCCGGTACCGATCTATCCATCCGGCTCTTTGAACCGGTGTATACGCCCGATGCCCAACGCGAGGTTGCGGCATCCGCCCAGAAACCTGCTCCGGCGCTGGTGGCATCTTTGCAGTCCCGCATCAAGACTCGCAAAGGCAAAGACTCCGATATCTTGAATTTGGTGGTGATGGGGGATGAAGAGGAACTGCGCCAAGCCTTCGATGCCGCCGGTTGGAGCGAGACGCGCACCACGACCATGCGCTCCGTATTGCGCGCCATGCGCGACGTTCTGGAAAATTTCGTCGATCCCAACGCGCCCATGTCGCGCATGTTCTGGAACGGCCGCATGCCGGACCTCAAATTTCAAAAGACGCTGAACACCTACGCCAAACGGCATCACGTCCGGTTCTGGCAATTGCCGTACACCGAAGACGGAAAGCATATCTGGATTGGCGCCGGAACGCACGATACGGGCGTTAGATTTCTCTGGAAGAAGATGCATTTCACTCATGGCATCTCGCCCGAGATCGACAAGGAGCGGGAGAAGATTGTGGCCGATCTGCGTTTCCCCGGCTGCCTTTCGCGCGACGAACTGTGGCATCGATCGGGCATTCCGCCCATGCTGCGCAACGCCGATGGCGGCCGCATTGTGACGGACGGCGCAATGTCCATGATGGACCTCAAGCCGTGCGACCATGCTCGCATCGGCAGCGAGGAAGAGCATCGTCTACTGGCACGCGACGACAAGCCATTCCTGCAGCGCTATCTACGCCGTCAAATCCTTGTCGTGCGCCATGACTTTCTGCGCTCCAACGTTTTTTATGGCGGTGTGAATCTGGGCCGGTTTCTGGCCAGGAGTTGGAGCCATCACCGGCAGAATGTCCGCACCTACGGCCCCCTCAAGGAACCAAAGCCCGCAGCCGCCGCAACCGCTTTGCGATAGCATATATTCTGGTTGGGGAACAATTCACTCACTCAAGGGAGGATGTACATGACACGTTATCTATTTCTGGCCGCGGCGATCGCGGCCGGATCGCTTCAGGCGCAGAACTCGGGCGTCAGCAAAGAAGCCAAGCAAGCCTATACGGCCATCCGCACCAATCTGGTGAAGATGGCGGAAAAGATGCCGGAAGAGCACTACGCCTTCAAGCCGGTGCCGGAGATTCGCACGTTCGGCGGACTGGTTGGCCATGTCGCCGATTCCATGGCTCGCACTTGCGGCGCGGTGAACGGGCAGATGAAGAATCTGGGCGCGTCGGCGAAGACATCGAAGGCCGATCTGGTGGCGGCGATGAAGGAAGCCTCCGCGGAATGCGACAAGGCGTTCGACGCAATGACCGACGCCTCGGCGTTGGAGATGGTGAAGGGACCGCGCGGCGAACGAACGCGCCTCAGCACGTTGACCGGCGTGACCACGCACAACAATGAAGAGTACGGTTACATGGCGGTTTATCTGCGCTTGAAGGGAGTAGTTCCTCCCTCCAGCGAAGGCCGCTAAAGGTAAGGCACTTTCCGCGGCGTACCTGGACTACTAGACTTTGAAATCTCGCCAAGCCGCGAAGATTTGCTGCTATGTGGGGCAGATCTCCAGATCTGCGAGACGTGTGAAGGACAAGCCGTTGGCCTTACTGGTACGTATCCATTGAGAGCACCTATAACATGTACGCTAAAATAAATTTAAGTGTACTTGATTTCACCCGAAATGCGTATTTCATTTTTATCATAATCTATTTCAAGTCTTTTGATCGAGCCTTTTTCCGTTGTACTTAGTTTTACAAGGT
>JACPVQ010000043.1 GCA_016191645.1 Candidatus Solibacter usitatus | reverse complement strand
GTAGAAGTTATCCGTCTTGAGCGTTCCCAAAAAGACATCATCCATGTGAATTTGCACAAGCGGGAAGGTTCCGGCTATGGGTCCTAAAGCCAAGTAGGTGTTGCCGGAGTTCATGGAAAGTGCCGCCGTAATCATCTGCTGCCGGCCATCGAGCGCAAAGTGAATCTGGCTTGAGTCGTCCAGCACGAACCAGATCGTCGAATAGATCCCAGCCACAATGGCACGGGTCGACGTCCCGAGTGAAGTGCCATCCCCCTTTTGCAAGGTGATCGTGCCATCGGTGTTGAGGAAGACTCTCAATGAAGTGTTGGCGGCGGTGATGGTGGAGTTGGTGAACCGCTGCAGCAACGGATCGTAATCCGTTCTCCATTCGATGCCCGCGCTGGGCATCGGATTGACGCGCATCGTCGAGATGAACGGCGAATAGTGGCGTCGTCCGTTTACAAAGCTGTATCCGGTCAGTTCAATTCCGGTCATCAAAACGTTCCGCGAATCCGGCGACAGCGCTCCGCCGAACGTAGGATCGAAATAGCGTTTTTGTTTCACCTGCCAGCTGAAGGCCTCAAATACGTCGCCGGCTTCCCGCTTCACAAAGAAATGGTTGGTAATGGAAAGCTCCAACTCACGGGTGTTGGACAACAACTCGGTTTCGTCGAAGAGAATGAGATTGCGAAAGTTTTCGATGCCGCCTACCCAGCGGAAGCTCGCCCGCGGCTCGATGACATGCTTCATTTTCTTCCCCATCCATTTTGGCGCGTCGAACACTTTCGCCAGCGAAGGAGGCGCAAGGTCCAGGGAAAATGTTCTCGCGTCGCGCCGGATATTGCTTCCGTTCACCGCAACCTGGCGCGAATCGAAACTGGAGCCCTCGTACGTCTCACGAATGGAGAACGCGGGGATGATGTTGAAATCCTTCCAGCGGAATGCGGTCATGATGCGCGGTTCCAGGTCGGCGCGTTGTACATAGGAACGCGATTGATACAACGGCTGCGTTCGGCTTAGGAATCCCGCCGAGGAATCGAGCGATACCCAAATCGGAATCACCCGCTCGCTGACCAACTTGTCGCGGACGTTGAACTCCGTTTGCGGCAATCGACGAATGCTGATCTTGTCGTCGTCGGCCGCGCTCTGGAAATTCTCTTTGCGCGAGATGACGAAATTCAGCGCGTAGTCGGACCAGTGCCGGGCGACAAACCCCACCGATTGCACTTCCGCAAACACGGCCTCATTGAAGCTCTCCGTAAAAGCCTGGCGGAACTTGAAACTGGAAAGATAGTTCACATATCCGCGCGCGTAAAAGCCGTGGCCGAGTTCCGTTCGCCCATTAAAGGTGAGCAACATGCCGCCTTCCTTGCGCCGCTCGCCATTCGACAGTTCGAGCCCTTTGTCATTGACTCCGTACAGATAAACGTCGAATTCGGATTTCTGCGTCGGCTTGCCGCGGAAATCGGCGGTGTGCGCAAATCCACGCTGCGTGAACAACTGTCCGTGGTAGGTCATGTCCATGCTGCGGTTGATGGCCCAATAATATCCCGCGCCAATCATCTTCCCTCGCCGTGAGCTGTTGCCCGCGTTCGGGGTAAGAAATCCGCTCTTGCGCGGCTGCTTCTTTAACGACTTGTAGAAAACCGGCGTGTAAAAGAGAGGGAACTGTCGCACCTTGAACCACGCGCGGTAGGCGGTTGCGTGGTCGCCGGGAATGATGGTGAAGCGCGGCGCGCGCAGCGTCCAAATGGGACGGGTGAGGCGGCAGTTCGTGGCGAATCCATCATAGAGCGTGTAGCGGTCCTTGAGCCGCTCCGCCCATTTCCCCTGGAAGGCGAACGGATTGGTTGTCGTCAGCAGACCGGGTCTGGGATCGATCTTTCCCGGCGCGGTTCCGTGAATATCGTAGAACTTGCCAGTCTCGTTGGAAACATCATATTCCACGTGGTCGGCCCAAATTTCTTCGCCGCCCTGAAAGTGAACAAAATGGACATTCCCATTGGCCTTGGCGATGCCCGACTCTTCGTCGTATTCCACTTCGTCGGCTTCTAACAGCATGTCCGTGGTCTCCACGCAAACTTTGCCGCGCAGCATATACACCTTCTGCACAGACTCCTGCACCACCGCGTAGACCATCACATCCTTTATTCCGGGCCTGTCGAGCTCCGTTTTGGCCTGAGGACAACTGGGATGCGGCTTCTTCGGACCGATGTTGGGATTGAGAACCTGCGCGGGGGCCAAAGGACGGGGCATTCCAGGCGCTCCGGGCCGTGGAATCTGAGCCGGGAGACTCTGTTGGGCAAAAAGTATGAGGTAAAAGCTAAAAAACAATCGACAAGTGAAACGTTTTATGGTACTTACATTTAGAGGGCCCGGCAACAGTCTGTGGCGAGGGTGCAAACCCAAACCGTAGCATGGAGCTGTTTTCCATGGCAAGCAGATTTCGCAGCGCTCCAATACAGGTCCGCTAGAGACCGAATTGTTGAGAGCACATGAGTGGAGGGAGAAGCCGCATGAAGTGCCTATGCGGGGCGGACAATTCGCCCTATGTGGATCGGTGTGAGCGTTGCAGACGTCCATTGGACGTGCCGGGAACGTCCGGAGGCTTCCGGGCAACTCGTGCCGCAACGGCCCCCGCCATTTACCCCACTCCTGTTTTCGCTCCCACTCCAACGCAACCGGCCAGTCCTTCCTTGGAGGCAGTGTCGCGGGCGCCGGTGGGACAGGCCAGTCTCTTTCCTAATCTTCCCGGACGCGCGCCATTGCAGGTTGCCGTCAATACCCCGGCTGGGAAGCAGCAGGGGAAATCAGCCGCCAGTTCGAACGGAAGGAAACCGTCCATGCAGCAGAGGTTCGAGTTTCCAGTGGAAACACACGTTGTTCCGGCGCGCTCCGGCGATTCCAAAGTCTACACGGGCGCACAAGTTGCCAGGCGGCGGCATCGGATGGAAGCAGCCGCGTGGGATGCGGGAGTTATTGTTCTTTCGGTGTTGACCCTGGCGGGCGTGATGCAGCTCTTCGGTGTCACTGACAAGCTTGGAAATCAAACGCTCCCCCTCTTTGGCGCGGCCCTTGTGCTGACCACGCTCCTGTACCGCGCGTTTTGGGCAGCGGTCGGCGCAGACACGTTTGGAACGCGGCAAGCGGGTCTGGTGCTGGTCACATTCGATGGGCGGCAGTTGGCGCGCAGGCACCGTATCGATAGAATCTGGGCCTCTTGCCTGAGCATCGCCCCTCTCGGCGTGGGGCTGCTGTGGGCGTTGGGCGACGAGAGCGCCTTCACCTGGCAGGATCACATGTCGAAGTCGTTCCCAACCTCGCTAGACCAGCGCCGCGTATTACCTCGCAGCTAAGCCTGGTGTTTTGCACCGCTTGTGGGGCAGGTCTCCAGACCTGCGAGGCGATCTCCAGATCGCCTCTGCCGGAAGTATTTGTATTCTCCGAAGCGGCT
>JACPVQ010000079.1 GCA_016191645.1 Candidatus Solibacter usitatus | reverse complement strand
ATACGAGTCAATAAGGTTAATAATATATGGCGTAATTTGTATAAATAAGAAAATTGCCAAACTAGAAAGTTGAATTAAAATATTACATTTATCATTACCGGTGGTAAACGCGCGACTTCATGCCACGCACCATACCATTAGAGAAGATGCGAAATATCGGCATCATGGCCCACATCGATGCCGGGAAGACTACGACTACGGAGCGTGTTCTCTACTACACTGGTAAGACTTACAAGATCGGCGAAGTTCATGAAGGAACCGCCGTCATGGACTGGATGGCGCAGGAGCAGGAGCGCGGAATCACCATTACTTCCGCCGCGACCACGGCGTCCTGGCGCGACATTCAGATCAATATTATCGATACGCCCGGGCACGTGGACTTTACCGCTGAAGTCGAGCGCAGCTTACGCGTCCTGGATGGAGCGGTCGCCGTGTTCGATGCGGTGGCCGGTGTTCAGCCGCAGTCGGAAACGGTGTGGCGGCAGGCCGACAAGTATCAGGTTCCGCGAATCTGCTTCATCAACAAAATGGATCGCATCGGCGCTGATTTCTATCACGCCATGGACACCATTGTGGATCGTTTGAAGGCGCGGCCGATTGCGGTCCAACTTCCCGTGGGCGCGGAAGACAAGTTTGCCGGTGTCGTGGATCTCATCACCATGACGGCTCGCATCTGGCAGGATGAAACGCTGGGCGCGAAATACGACGATGTCGAAATTCCCGCCGATATGCTGGACAAGGCCAAGGAGTATCGCGAGAAGTTGATCGAGGCCGTTTCCGAGGTCGACGATGAGTTGTTCACGAAATTCGTCGAAGGCCAGGCGGTGACCAACGAGGAGTTGATTCGCGGAATCCGCAAAGCGACTCTGGCGCAGAAAATCTTCCCGGTTGTGTGCGGCTCGGCATTCAAGAATAAAGGTGTCCAGAACCTTCTGGACGCGGTTGTCGATTTTCTGCCCTCTCCCGTCGAAGTTCCTCCCGTACAGGGCACTGAGATCGGCAAGCCGGACGTCATCCTGGAACGCAAGACCGAGGATGGGGCATCCTTCTCGGCCCTGGTCTTCAAGATCATGACGGATCCGTTCGTCGGGCAACTGGCCTTCTTCCGTGTCTATTCCGGAAAGGTCAACAGCGGCGACACGGTTCACATTTCCAGCAAGGGCAAGCGCGAGCGCATTGGACGTATTGTCCGCATGCATGCCAACAAGCGCGAAGAAGTGCAGGAAGTTCTGGCAGGCGACATCGCCGCCGCGGTTGGATTGAAGCAGGTCATCACGGGCGATACCATCTGCGATGAAAAGGCGCCCATTCTGCTGGAATCGATCGACTTCCCGGAGCCGGTGATCCAGCTTGCCGTGGAACCCAAAACGAAGGCCGACCAGGAAAAGCTCGGTATGGCGATTGGGAAACTGGTGCAGGAAGATCCCACGCTGCGAGTTTCCGTCGATCACGAAACAGGCCAGACCATTCTCGCCGGTATGGGCGAATTGCACCTGGAGATTATTGTCGACCGTATGCAGCGCGAGTTTGGCGTTGGCGCGAATGTCGGCAAGCCGCAAGTAGCCTACCGCGAAACGATTCGCAAACCCGCGCAAGCCGAAGGACGCTTTGTGCGTCAGACCGGCGGCAAGGGTCAGTATGGTCACGTCAAAATTCGCGTGGAACCGCTTCCGCGCGGCTCAGGATTTGAGTTTGTCAACGATATCGTGGGCGGCTCGATACCGAAGGAATTTATCGGACCCGCGGAAAAGGGCATGGTAGAAGCGCTGGAAGCAGGCATTTTGGCAGGCTATCCCATGTCCGATCTGCGCGCTTCCGTTTACGACGGAAGCTACCATGATGTGGATTCGTCGGAGATGGCGTTCAAGATCGCGGGTTCCATGGCGATCAAAGCCGCCGCGGATCGCGCCAAGCCGGTTTTGCTGGAGCCGATTATGGCCGTCGAGGTGGTTGTCCCGGAAGAATACATGGGCGACGTCATCGGCGATTTGAATTCACGAAGAGGGCGCATTGAAGGCATGGAGTTGCGCGGAACCTCGCAGATCATTAAGTCGTCGGTGCCGCTGGCCGAAATGTTCGGCTACGCCACCGATATCCGCTCCCGCACGCAGGGGCGCGGTAGTTTCACCATGCATTTCGGCAGGTACGATGAAGTGCCGGCGGCCATCTCGGAAGAGATTGTCAGCCGTGTGCAGGGAAAAGTTACGAAGTAGTTAGACCATTTGAGGAGACTCGCTTTTCATGGCCAAAGAGAAATTTGACCGCAGTAAGCCGCACGTCAATATCGGGACGATCGGGCACATCGATCATGGCAAGACGACCCTGACGGCGGCGATCACCAAGACGCTGGCAAAGCACAATCCGAAGGTGAAGTTCCGGAGCTTCGACTCCATCGACAACGCACCGGAAGAAAAGGCGCGTGGTATCACGATTGCGGTGGCGCACGTCGAATACGAGACGCCGAACCGCCACTACGCGCACGTCGATTGTCCCGGTCACGCCGACTACATCAAGAACATGATCACGGGCGCGGCGCAGATGGATGGAGCCATTCTTGTGGTGGCCGCCACGGACGGGCCGATGCCGCAAACGCGCGAGCACATTCTGCTGGCGCGCCAGGTGGGCGTGCCGTTCATCGTGGTGGCTTTGAACAAAGTCGACATGGTGGACGATCCGGAACTGCTCGATCTGGTGGAACTGGAAGTGCGCGAGCTGCTGAAGAAGTACGAATTCCCGGGCGACGATCTGCCGGTGATTCGCGTCAGCGCGCTGGGCGCGTTGAACGGCGAAGACCAGTGGGAAAAGACGGTGGACGAATTGATGGCCGCCGTAGACAGCTATGTGCCGATGCGACGCGGCACGGTGGTGACGGGCCGTATTGAGCGCGGCATTGTGAAGGTGAACGAGGAAGCGGAGATTGTCGGCTTCCGGGACACGCGCAAGACGGTGGTGACGGGCGTGGAAATGTTCAAGAAGTTGTTGGACGAAGGGCGCGCCGGAGACAACGTGGGCTTGCTGCTGCGCGGCGTGGACAAGGAAGAAGTGGAGCGCGGGCAGGTGATTGCGAAGCCTGGCTCGATCACACCGCACAAGAAGTTCCGCGGCGAGATCTATGTATTGAGCAAGGAAGAAGGCGGACGCCATACACCGTTCTTCAAAGGATACCGGCCGCAGTTCTATTTCCGCACGACGGACGTGACGGGCGTGGCGACGCTGCCGGAAGGCACGGAGATGGTGATGCCGGGCGACAACGTGAGCATGGTGATCGATTTGATCACGCCGGTGGCAATGGATAAGGGATTGCGGTTCGCCATTCGCGAAGGCGGACGCACGGTGGGCGCCGGTACGGTGTCCGAGATCCTCGATTAGCCGTGACTGAGAAAAAAGCAGGAATACAATGCTGAGAGAACGAATTCGCATCCGGTTGAAGGCGTATGATCACCGGGTTCTGGATCAATCGACGGGAGAGATCGTGCAAACGGCACGGCGGACCGGAGCGCAAATCGCCGGCCCGATTCCTCTGCCCACATCGATTAACCGTTACACGGTCAACCGCTCGCCGCACGTCGATAAGAAGTCGCGTGAGCAGTTTGAGATCCGGACTCACAAGCGGTTGTTGGACATTTTGGAGCCGACGCAGGATACGGTGGACGCGCTGATGAAGCTGGATCTTCCAGCCGGTGTGGATGTCGAGATCAAAGCGTTTGGGAAGGACAAAAAGTAGGGTAGCGGAAGGCGGCGGCGCACGCTGGAAACAACGTGAATGCGGCCGGATCCGATGACCCTTGGGGGTATTATGGGCCCAGGAATCCTAGGTAAAAAAATTGGCATGACGCAAGTCTTCCAGGCGAACGGGGACGTTGTTCCCGTGACGCTCCTGAAGGCTGGTCCGTGCGTTGTTGTGCAACGCAAGACTCCGGTTACGGACGGATATGACGCCGTTCAGCTTGGTTTTGTCGAATTCGTGAAATCGTCACGGATCAACAAACCCGAGACAGGCCATCTCAAGAAAGGCGGCGCTGAAGGCGTGCGCTTCCTCAAAGAGATCCGGCTGCGGCCGGGCGCGGGCGATCCGAAGCCCGGCGACAAAGTGCTGGTTGACCAGTTTAAGGTCATGGAAAAAGTGGATGTGACCGGGATCAGCAAGGGTCGCGGTTTTGCCAGTATCATCAAGCGGCATCATTTTCGCGGCGGCCCGGGATCTCACGGTTCCATGTTCCACCGTTCGCCCGGCTCCATTGGCGCATCCAGTTTTCCTTCGCGCGTTTTCCCGGGCATGAAAATGGCCGGTCACATGGGCGTGCAGGACGTCACGGTGCGCAATCTGGAAGTAATCAACATCGATTCCGACGACAACGTTCTGATGGTGAAGGGCGCAGTGCCCGGACCGAATGGCGGCTACGTCATCGTCAAACCCGCCAAGAAGGGAAGCTGAAATGCCAACAGTAGACGTCGTTAATCTCAGCAACCAGAAGGTCGGCGAAATCACGCTGGCCGAGAGCGTGTTTGGCACAACGGTAAACGAAGCGCTTCTGTGGGAATCCGTCCGGCACTACATGGCCGGCGTCCGCTCGGGAACGGTCAAGACCAAGCGCCGTTGGGAAGTATCGGGTTCCGGTAAGAAACTGTGGCGGCAGAAGGGAACCGGACGCGCGCGTATCGGCTCCATTCGTTCGCCGCTGTGGCGTCACGGCGCAACCGTTCACGGCCCTATTCCGCGCGATTACAGCTATCACCTTCCAAAGAAAATGTTGCTCGGAGCGTTGCGCTCCGCGCTTACCGCGAAATTGCGCGACGGCGAATTGAAAGTGGTCGATGCTTTTTCCATTGCGGAAGGCAAGACCCGGCTAGTGGCGTCGGCGCTCAAACAGTTGGAGGCGACGCGTACGGTTCTGCTTGTGGAAGCGGGCGAAAATCCCAACCTCATGAAGGGCTCGCGCAACATTCCCGGCGTCACGCTGTCTTCTTCCAAAGAAGTGACTACGTACGATCTGCTGCGGCACCAGAAGGTTGTGTTGACCCAGGCCGCTGCCATGAAGCTGTCGGAGGGATTGGCGTAATGACAAACTACGATTTAATTCGCCGGCCCATCGTGACGGAAAAGGCCGTTGGGAAAAAAGAGGCTGAGTTGACGCTTTGCTTCGAAGTCAAACCCGAGGCAAACAAGACGCAAATCAAAGCCGCTGTCGAAAAACTGTTCAAAGTGAAGGTAGCGGAAGTACGGACTTCAATCGTGGAAGGGAAGCTGCGCCGCCGCGGACGCTTCTCCGGCTACCGTTCCGATTGGAAGAAGGCGTACGTAAAGCTGAAAGCCGGGCAAAAAGTGCCCGAGTACGCGGAGATCTAATTTATGGCGATGAAGACATTCCGTCCGACCACGCCGGCGCGCCGTTTTATGACGGTAGTGTCGCGCGAAGGTCTGGCCACAAAAGAGCCCGAAAAGAAGCTGACCAGCGGTAAGGTTCGTTCCGGCGGCCGCAATAATCTGGGCCAGCTTTCCAGCCGCTTCCGGGGCGGTGGGGCGAAAAAATCCTACCGCATTATCGATTTTAAGCGTGACAAGGATGGCGTGGTGGGCAAGGTTGCCTCCATTGAATACGATCCCAACCGGTCCGCGCGCATCGCATTGCTGCACTATACGGATGGCGAAAAACGTTATATTCTCGCGCCGGTCGGTTTGGAAGTGGGACGCCAGGTGCTTTCCGGATCCACGGCCGATATTCTGGTTGGCAATTCGCTGCCGCTGAAGAATATCCCCGCCGGAACCACGGTTCACAACGTGGAGCTGCGGCCGGGAAAGGGCGGCCAGATGGCTCGCTCCGCCGGCTCTTCCGTGCAGTTGATTTCCAGGGAGACCGAATACGCGCTGTTGAAATTACCTTCCGGCGAAATCCGCAAAGTGCACATCGATTGCCGCGCCACTATTGGCCAAGTGGGCAACGTGGAGCATGAAAACGTTTCTCTGGGCAAGGCCGGCCGTAAACGCCATATGGGTAAAAAGCCGCACAACCGCGGCGTGTCCATGAATCCCGTGGATCACCCGCACGGCGGCGGCGAAGGCCGTACCTCGGGTGGACGACACCCGGTAACTCCGTGGGGCCAGCCAACCCGCGGCTTCAAGACCCGTAATAACAAGCGCACAGACTCGATGATTGTTCGGCGACAATTGGAGGCAAGGACTCGGCAGCCGCATGGGACGTTCTCTCAAGAAAGGACCCTTCGTGGATCAGCATCTGCTGGTCAAACTCACGGCGGCAGCCGCCGGAGGCGAGCGCAAAGTGACGCGCACGTGGTCGCGCCGCTCGACGATTCTCCCGGAGTTCATTGGTCAAACAGTCGCCGTCCATAACGGCAAGAAATTCATTCCGGTGTACGTAACGGAAAACATGGTGGGTCACAAGTTCGGCGAATTCTCGCCGACGCGGACCTTTAAGGGGCATGCGGCGAAGGCGGATAAGGCCGCCAAGCCGGCCTGAGCGGGAAGCCGAGGAGCATTTGCAAATGGCAGAAGCTACGAAAACAAAATACAAAGCGGAAGCGCGCTACGTGCGCATGTCGGCGCAGAAAGCCCGGTTGGTGGTGGACCTCATCCGCGGCAAAAAAGCCGGCGATGCCGTGCACATTCTGCGCGCTACGAATAAGCGCATTGCGCCCACAGTGGAAAAAGTTCTGCGTTCGGCGATTGCCAACGCGGAAAATCGCTCCACCACAATCGACGTCGATAGTTTGTATGTGACCGAAGCGTACGTGAATGAAGGGCCGCGCATGAAGCGCATCCGGCCCGCTCCCATGGGACGCGCCTACCGCTATCAGCGCCGCATTTCGCACATCGTCGTGAAGGTTGGAGAAAGAGCTTAAGCATGGGCCAGAAAGTACATCCCTATGGATTTCGCGTCGGCGTAACGAAAACCTGGCGTTCGCGCTGGTTCGCCAAACAGGATTACGCGAAGCTGCTGCAGGAAGATCTTGAACTGAAGAGCGACCTTCGCCACCGGTTGAAAGCGGCGGGAGTTTCCAGCATTGAAGTGGACCGCCCCGGCAACAAGCTGCGCATCACCATCCGCACGTCGCGCCCGGGCATCATCATTGGCCGCAAAGGCGCGGAGATCGAAAAGCTCAAGCAGGAGCTGGCGAAATCGACCAAGCGCGAAGTTTTTATCGACATCCAGGAAGTGCATAAGCCCGACGCGGACGCGCAGTTGATCGCCGAATCGATCGCACTGCAGTTGGAAAAGCGCGTGGCGTTCCGCCGCGCCATGCGCAAGGCCGTGGAAAACGCCTTGCGTATGCGCGCATTGGGCATCAAAGTTCGCGTTTCCGGCCGATTGAACGGCGCGGAAATCGCTCGCAGCGAATGGTATTTGCAAGGACAGCTTCCGCTGCATACGTTGCGCGCGGACATCGATTACGGTTTTGCGCAAGCGTATACAACCTACGGCGTCATTGGAATCAAGACGTGGGTGTATAACGGAGAGATTATCGAAGGCCAATTGCGCCGCGGCGGATTGCGAAACGATCCGGAACCGCGCCGTCAGCAGCGCCGTCCGCTGCGTGGCGACCGTCCCGCGCAGCAGCCTGTGGCACCCATCGCGGTCGCTCCCGTGGTGGAGCCAACTGTAGCGGCGGCCGATTCCAAGGGTGCGCCACTGGCGCCGCCCATCGCCAACCCCGCGCCTCCCTCCTGGAAACAGGAAGGCGGCGAAGGCGGAGAGAACAAGTAGGAAAGTAGGAAAGGTCAAACGCCATGTTGATGCCAAAAAAGGTCAAGTACCGCAAACAACAGCGCGGACGCCGGAAGGGGAAGGCCTGGCGTGGGTCCACGGTTTCATTCGGCGACTTTGGATTGAAGGCGATGCGCGTAGCGTGGGTTACCGATCGTCAGATTGAGGCGGCTCGTGTCGCCATGACGCGCCATATTAAGCGCGGCGGCAAGGTTTGGATCCGCGTATTTCCGGATAAGCCGATTACGAAGAAGCCCGCCGAAACCCGCATGGGTAAGGGAAAGGGCGCGCCGGAGCAGTGGGTGGCCGTGGTGAGACCGGGCAAGATTTTGTTTGAGATGGAAGGCGTGCCGCTGGAAACGGCCAAGGAAGCGATGCGGTTGGCGGCGCAAAAACTGCCTATCCCGTGCAAGCTGGTGGCGCGAGAGATTGCATAAGGAACAAAGCGATGAAAGCTGAAAAAATTCGCCAGGTGGATAACAAAGAGATTGAAGTGCAGTTGCGCGACATGCAGGAGCAGTTGTTCCGCCTGCGGTTCCAGATGACGATGGGGCAAACCGAAGGTCTGAAGAAGTATCGCGAGCTGAGGAAAGATCGCGCGCGCATGCTGACCATTCTGCGCGAGCGGGAAACGGCCGAGGCGGGCAAGAATGGTTAAAACGATGGCGGAAGAAAAGAAAGCCAACAAGGTAGAGAAGATCGGCAAGGTGGTTTCGGCCAAGATGACCAAGACCATCGTGGTGGAAGTCACCAGGCGCGTCGCCCACCCGCTCTACAAGCGCATTGTCACCAAGCGCAAGAAGTTTTACGCGCACGACGAGAAAAGCCAGGCGAATGTCGGCGACGTGGTGCGCATCATCGAATGCCGGCCGATCAGCAAACTGAAGCGTTGGGATTTGAAGGAAGTGATCCGCAAGGGCGAACAGCTCGCCGACATTGCGGACTAAAGGAGAATTGCCATGGTTGGAATGAGAACCATTCTCCAGGTTGCCGATAACAGCGGCGCTCGGAAACTGAGTTGTATTCTGCCGCGCGGCGGCGACAAGGGCCTATGGGCCGGCTTGGGCGACATCGTGACGGCGGCGGTGAAAGAAGCCGCGCCCGAATCCGCCGTGAAAAAAGGAAAGGTCGTTCGTTGCGTGATTGTAAGAATGCGTAAGGGGACCCGCCGCAAGGACGGCACTTACATCCGCTTCGATTCCAACGCCGCGGTGCTGGTCAACGAATTGAACGAACCGGTGGGAACCCGCGTGTTTGGACCGGTGGCGCGCGAACTGCGAGACAAGCGCTTCATGAAAATCGTTTCCCTTGCTCCGGAGGTCATCTAATGCCCAGGGCGAAAAGACCAGAACCCCCCAAGCGGATTCATATCCGCAAGAACGATGTTGTGAAGGTGATCACCGGCCGCGATAAGGGGAAGACCGGGCGCGTGATTGAAGTGAATCGCGAGACGGGCCGTTTGATTGTCGAAGGCGTCAATCTTGTAAAGCGCCATACGAAGGCGAACCCTTCCCGCCAAATCAAGGGCGGTATCGCCGAGCGCGAAAGCACCATCCACGTCTCCAACGTGATGATTCTGACCTCGGGTGGAATTCCCACGCGCATCGGATTCAAGGTGGACAGCGTAGGCGGCAAGATCCGCCGTACCCGGATTGCTCGGAAAACCGGGGAGACGCTGGAGAAGAAGTAGGAGATATCCATGGCAGCAGCGAAACCGAGATTACACGAACTCTACATCAGCAAAGTGGTTCCCGCCTTGCGTAAGGAGTTCAGCTACAAGAACCCGATGGCCGTGCCGAAGGTGGAAAAAGTCACGTTGAACATCGGCTTGGGGGAAGCGACGCAGAACGCCAAGTTGATGGACGGGGCCGTGAACGAACTGACGCAGATCTCCGGCCAGCGTCCGGTGATCACAAAGGCCACGAAATCGATTGCCGCGTTTAAGCTGCGCGAAGGCATGCCGATTGGATGCATGGTGACGCTGCGCGGCAGCCGCATGTACGAATTCCTGGACCGGCTGTTCAACGTGTCCCTGCCCCGCGTGCGCGACTTCCGCGGCGTATCCGGCAAGGCGTTTGACGGCCGCGGGAATTACACGCTGGGCTTGAAAGAACAATTGATTTTTCCCGAGATCGACTACAACAAGGTCGAGAAAACCAAGGGTATGAATATTTGCATTACGACGACGGCGAGGACGGATAGTGAAGCTATGTCGCTGTTGAAGCTGATGGGCATGCCGTTCCGGCAGCCGGGCTCGTAAGGAAGGAAATCGATGGCAACCACCGCTAAGAGAGCAAAAGACCGCAAGCTGAAAGAGGCCATCCTCCGTGCAAAAGGGGAAGGCAAAACGGCGAAATTCGCTTGCCGTCACCGTAATCGGTGCTTCCGCTGCGGACGTCCGCGCGGGTTCATTGGCAAATTTGAGTTGTGCCGGATTTGTTTCCGGCAACTGGCACTGGCGGGGGAGATTCCCGGCGTAGTGAAGGCGAGCTGGTAAGGAGAGGAACTGTGACGACATCGGATCCCATCGCGGACATGCTGACCAGGTTGCGCAACGCCATTGGCGCGCGCCACAGCAAGGTGGATGTGCCGGCCTCTCGTTTGAAGGCCGACATTGCGCGGATTCTGAAGGAAGAAGGCTACATCCTCAACTTCAAAATCGCCGAAGAGGGCACGCGCAAGACCATCAAGATTTATTTGAAGTACACCACGGCCAATGAGCCCGTGATCAGCAAGATGGAACGTGTTTCGCGGCCGGGCTGCCGCGTATACGTCGGCTCGCGCGAAATACCTAAGGTATTGGGCGGGCTGGGCATTAACATTTTGACGACGCCGCGGGGCGTCATGACCGGCAGAACGGCGCGCAAGGAAGGCCTGGGCGGCGAACTGCTGTGCCAGGTTTGGTAACGGGAGCATATCATGTCGAGAGTTGGAAGAAAGCCGATTCCGATGCCTACGGGCGTGAAGGTTTCTATTGGCGCGCAATTGGAAGTGCAAGGGCCGAAAGGCAAGCTCGTGGTTCCCATTCCCAACGGAATCAGTGTTGAACAGGCGGCCGGCAACCTGGAGATCAAGCGCGAAAGCGATTCTTACGCCGCGCTCCATGGTCTCACCCGCGCTCTGGCGGCGAATGCGGTGACGGGCGTATCCACCGGCTTCGTACGCGAGTTGGAAATCACCGGCGTCGGCTATCGCGCCGACGTGAAGAGCAACATCGTGTCGTTCACGCTGGGCTATTCGCATCCCATCGAATTCGTGCTGCCCGCCGGCGTCGATTGCAAGATTGAAAAACAGACGGCGCTCACATTGAGCGGCATCGATAAGGAAGCATTGGGACAGGTGGCGGGTTGAGGATATGAAACGGCAGATTAAACGCGAGGAAGTCCGGCGGCGGATTCACGTCCGGATCCGGAAAAAAATGAATGGCACGTTGGAGCGTCCGCGGCTGGCCGTATTCCGCAGTTTGCAGCATATTTACGCGCAGGTGATTGACGACCGCGCCGGCACTACGCTGGTGGCCGCATCGAGCGCGCAGGATGAAGTGGCGGCGAAGAGCGGCGGCAATCTGGCCGGAGCGAAGACCATCGGCAAACTGGTGGCGGAACGCGCACTGGCCAAGGGCATTCAGAATGTTGTGTTCGACCGCGGCGGTTTTTTGTATCACGGCCGTGTCAAGGCGCTGGCCGACGCCGCGCGTGAAGCGGGACTGAAATTTTAGGCGCGATCAATTAAGGACAAGCGAATGGCATTATTGGCATCCAAGCGAATCGAATCCGGCGCGTTGAATTTGAAAGAGACAGTCGTCTCCATCAACCGCGTAACGAAGGTCGTCAAAGGCGGTAAGAACCTCAGCTTCTCGGCGCTCGTCGTGGTGGGAGATCCGGCGGCGAAAGTAGTCGGTTTCGGAACCGGCAAAGCGAAGGAAGTACCGGCCGCCATCAAGAAGGGGATCGAATCGGCGAAGAAGAATTTGCGCAAAGTGCACCTGCTCGAAACCACCATTGCGCATCAGGTGACCGGCAGGTTCGGAGCGGGACTCGTGCTGCTGAAGCCCGCATCGCCCGGAACCGGCGTCATTGCCGGCGGACCGGTGCGAGCGGTCATTGAGGCTGTGGGCATTCCCAATGTGTTGACGAAGTCGCTGGGTTCGCGCAACCCGCACAACGCCGTGAAGGCGACCATTAACGCGTTGGAACAGCTCCGCGACCGCAACGAAGTAGCGGACATTCGCGGGCTGGCATTGGACAGACTTTAGCGAATGGCGGGAGATGAGACCATGTCAGAAGCCAAGATCAAAATCAAACTCGTAAGAAGTCCCATTTGCACGCCGGAGACGCACAAGTCGATTGTGCGTTCGCTGGGGCTGCGCAAAATGAATCAGATTGTGGAACGGCCCGATAACGCGGGCTTCCGCGGCATGGTGAAAAAAGTCCCGCACCTGCTGCAGATCGTAAAATAGACCGGACGGAGAAACATCGCCATGAACTTAAGTCAACTGAAACCTCCGGCGGGCCAGCAGAAGGCCAAGCGCCGCGTGGGTCGCGGGATGGGAACCGGCCGGCAAAAGACATCCGGACGCGGACACAAGGGCGCGCGCTCCGTATCGGGCTATAGCATGATGCGCGGTTTTGAAGGCGGACAGATGCCGTTGCATCGCCGTTTGCCGAAGCGCGGATTCACTAATATCTTCAAGAAGCATTTCGCCATTGTGAACGTGGGAAAACTGGAAAAGCTGGAGGCCACGTCGTTCGATCCGGGTGTTCTTCTGGAGTTGGGTGTTATCCACAAGCTGGAAGACGGGTTGAAAATTCTGGGTTCCGGCGAGTTGACTAAAAAGATTGTTGTGAAAGCACATTTGTTTTCCGCCTCGGCGAAACAGAAAATTGAAGCCGCGGGTGGAAGCGTGGAGTTGATCGGCGCGGGCGAGTAGCCGCGCCGGCGGAGCTGTTCTACATGAACAAATTCTTCGAAGCCGTTGCCAACGTTTTCCGCATTCCGGATCTGCGGAAGCGCATTTTTTTCACCCTCGGCCTGTTGGCCATCTACCGCCTGGGCGGACACATTCCAACGCCGGGTATCGACGCCAACCGGCTGGAGGAATTCTTCCGCCAGAACCAGGGTTCGCTGTTCGGGTTCATCGATCTGTTCAGCGGCGGAATGTTCCGCCGGTTGACGGTCTTTGCGCTCGGCATTATGCCATACATCACGGCATCCATTATTTTGCAGTTGCTCACGGTCGTGGTTCCCACGCTTGAGAAGTTGCAAAAAGAGGGCGAAATCGGGCGGCGCAAGATCACCCAATGGACGCGTTATCTGACGGTCGGTTTGGCGCTCATGCAAAGCTTTGGAATCGCCACCGCGCTGCAGTCTTCCGACGGCAACTTTGTCACCAACCCCGGCGTTGGATTTGTTTTCATGACGATGCTCAGCCTGACCACGGGCACCGCCTTCATCATGTGGCTGGGTGAGCAGATCAGTGAGCGCGGCATTGGAAATGGAATGTCGCTGATCATTTTCGCCGGCATCGTCGTGGGCCTTCCCAGCGCGATGCAGAATATCTACACGAATGTTTTCGTGACGCGGCAGTGGAATGTGATTCAGATGCTCGTGATTCTGATCGTCATGGTGTTCGTGATCGCGTTCATCGTCCTGGTAGAGCGCGGCGAGCGGCGCATTCCCGTGCAGTACGCCAAGCGCGTGGTGGGACGCAAGATGTTGGGCGGCCAGTCGACGCACATGCCGCTGAAAGTGAATGCGGGCGGCGTCATCCCGGTGATCTTCGCGTCGTCTCTGCTGGCGTTTCCGCAAACATTGATGCAGGTTCCCAGGTTGAAGGATGTGCAATGGGTGCAGGACACTCTGCGCGCCATCGGATTCGCCGAACCGCTTTATGCCGTGCTGTTCACGGCGGGCATTGTCTTCTTCTGCTTCTTTTACGTTTCCATCATTTTCAATCCCAATGAAGCCGCTCATAACATGCAGAAGTACGGCGGGTTCATTCCCGGTATCCGTCCCGGCAAGAACACGGCGGAATACCTGAACAAGATCCTGACCAAGATCACTGTGGTAGGCGGTTTGTATCTGGCGATTCTGTCGCTGATACCGCAGATCATGATTTCCGGCATCAAGTTGCAGCATCTTCCGCTGATCGGAAACTGGATTGATAATTATTTTCCGCGGTTCCTGTTGGACGGTTTGGGAGTGACGTTCTACTTTGGCGGAACTTCTTTGCTGATTGTGGTTGGTGTCGCCATGGATACGGTGAATCAGGTGGAAGCGCAGTTGATCATGCGGCACTACGAAGGATTTACGCCGCGTGCCGGCCGGATTCGAGGACGCCGTACGTAAGAGTTGATTACGTCCTGGAATTATGCCGGAATCCGTTAAGGGCGGCTTGGTTCTGATCCTGTTTGGAGCGCCAGGTTCCGGTAAAGGGACTCAGGCCAGGTTGCTTCAGGAGAAGTTGCAACTGCCGCACATCGCGACCGGAGATATGCTTCGGGAGAGGATGCGGCGAGCGGATGAGCAGGGAGAGCGGATACGCGGTTTGTTGGAAGCGGGGAATCTGGTCACCGATGACCTGATCACGGAAATGCTGGCGGAACGTACCGCCGAGGCCGATTGTTCGCGCGGTTTTCTATTAGATGGCTATCCACGAACCGTGGCGCAGGCGGAGTGGATTTTCCAGTGTTTAGCCGGTCGCGGGATGGGGTGGGTAGTGATTCACTTGAAAGTGGATTACAATGAGATTATCCGCCGTCTTGCGGGCCGCCGTACGTGTGTGCGTTGTGGACCCGTTTTTCACCAGGCCAACCAGCCGCCGGTTTACGGGAGCGGCGGGGAGTTGTGTGGCAAGTGTGGAACTTCCCTGATAGTGAGGGAAGATGATCGCGAAGGCGTGATACGGCATCGTTTAGCCGCATACGACGAATCCACGAAGCCAGTTTTGGATTGGATGACAGCGCAAGGCGTTCCGTTCCGTGAAGTGGATGGAGCGGGGCAGTCGCCGGAAGAGATCGCGCAGCGGATTGTGGCTGGCGCAAAGTTCGCATAAAAGAAGATGATCAACAGAAGAAGCCCGTCGGAGTTGGAGAAATTGCGCAAGAGCGGGCTGTTGGTGTACGAGGTTTTGAAAACGCTTTCCGGGATGGTTGGGGAGGGCGTGACGACGCAGGATTTGGAAGTTGCCGCGGAGAAGATGATCCGCGACGCCGGGGCGAGGGCGGCCTTCAAAGGCTACTATGTTCCGGCCGCTGGAACGAAGTTTCCGTACGTGCTTTGTACTTCCGTGAATAACGAGATTATTCACGGCATGCCGTCCGCAAGACGGGCCTTGAAGAAGGGCGACATCGTGAAGATCGACACGGGCGTCGAATTGAACGGATATTTTGGCGATTCGGCGGTGACCGTGCCCGTGGGCGAGATCGGTGATTCACTTCGCAAGTTGCTTCGAGTAACGCAGGAGTCGCTGGAAATGGCCATCGCGCAGGCGAGGGCAGGCAACCGGCTGGCAGATATTAGCGGCACGGTGGAGAAACACGTTGTCAGCAACGGTTTCTCGGTGGTTCGCGAGTTTGTGGGACACGGGATTGGGACTAAGCTCCATGAGGAGCCGCAAGTTCCCAACTATGTGGACCGCCAGCATGAAAACCCTCGTTTGAAAGAGGGAATGGTTTTGGCGATTGAGCCGATGGTGAACGAAGGGAAGCCGGGGTCCAAGGTGTTGAAGGACAAATGGACCGCGGTGACGACGGACGGAAAGTGTTCGGCGCATTTTGAGCATATGGTAGCCATCACGGCGGACGGACCGTGGGTGTTGACCCGGCCGTGACCGAAAAGGATCGCGGCGAAGGGCGGCGAGCGGTGGAAGCCGTTGTTGTCGAATTGCTGCCGCAGTCGGGTTACTTGTTGGAATTGAGTTCGCGGGCGCAAGTGAAGGCGCACGCGGCAGGCGCGGGCAAGGTGAATTTTAGCCGCCTTCGTCCGAACGATAAAGTTTTGGTGGAGCTTTCACCGCATGACCCCACACGGGGACGAATCGTGAAACTGCTTCCAGCGTAGAAAGTTGAATGTAGACGTATGAAAGTCAGAGCCTCGGTAAAACCGGTTTGCGACAAATGCAAGATTATCCATCGCCACGGCGTCGTGCGGGTGATCTGTACGAACCCCAAGCACAAGCAGCGGCAGGGTTAAGGAGAATTTATGGCACGTATTGCCGGCGTGGATTTGCCCGCCAAAAAGAGAGCCGAAATCGGCCTTACCTATATTTACGGAATCGGAAGAACCAGATCGAAGTCGATTTTGTACCGCGCCAAAGTGGATGCGGACAAAAAGGTGATGGACCTTACCGAAGAGGAAGTGAACCGGCTCCGTCTGCTGATTGAGAGTGAAGGTTCCATCGAAGGAGATCTCCGCAAGGAGATTTCGATGAACATCAAGCGACTGATCGACATGGGGTCGTACCGTGGTCTGCGGCACCGGCGCAGCCTGCCGGTTCGCGGCCAGAGGTCGCACACCAACGCGCGCACACGCAAAGGTCCGCGGCGCGGCACGGTGGCAAACAAGAAGAAGGCCTCGGCAAAGACATAACGGAGAGCAGGATTCATGGCCAAACAGCAAGTGAAGGCGACGAAGAAAAAGTCCTTCAAGAAAAAAGAAAAGCGGATTGTTCCGCACGGTCTGGTGCACATTCAAGCATCGTTCAACAACACCATCGTGACCATTACCGATCAGTTGGGCAATGTGTTGTCGTGGTCCAGCGCCGGCTCGCTGGGTTTCCGCGGTTCGCGCAAGGGAACGCCATTCGCCGCGCAACAGGCATCGTTGACCGCGTCGCAGAAGGCGAAAGATTCCGGCATGCGGACTTGCGAAGTTCGGGTGTCGGGGCCCGGCTCCGGCCGCGAGTCCGCCGTTCGCGCGTTGGCGACGGCAGGTATTGAGGTCCGCAACATCAGGGACCTGACGCCGATTCCGCATAACGGTTGCCGCGCGCCCAAAAAGCGCCGCGTGTAAGTAGAGATTTTCCGGAGGGTAAAGCAGGAAGAAGGCATTGCCGTAAACTGCACCTTTCCTGGCACGCCGTGAAAAGCGTGCTTTGATGACCAGCCCGCGAAGAACGCGGGACGAACTTAGGGAGGTTCCATTTGGCTCGATATACTGGGCCCGTTTGCCGGTTGTGCCGGCGAGAGGGCATGAAGCTGTTCTTGAAAGGCGACCGCTGCTATTCCGAAAAGTGCGCCATTGAAAAGCGCAACTTCCAGCCTGGCCAGCACGGCCGCGCGCGGAGAGCGAAGGTGCTTGGCTACGGCATTCAGTTGCGCGAGAAGCAGCGCACCAAGCGATACTATGGCGTGCTGGAGCGTCAATTCCGCAACGCGTTCGAAAAAGCCAGCAAGATAAAAGGCATCACGGGCGAGAATCTTCTCGGCCTGATGGAGCACCGGTTGGACAACGTGGTCTACCGGTTGGGCATCGCCACCAGCCGCGCCATGGCAAGACAGGTGGTGCGTCACGGGCATATCCAAGTGAACGGCCGGAAAGTCAACATCCCATCCTTCCTCACGAAACAAGGAGATGTTGTCGAAGTGCGGCAGCGGAGCAAGCAGAATACGGGTATTCTGGCTGCCTGCGACGCCACGGCAAGCAGGCCCGCGCCCACGTGGCTGGAATTTGAACGGGATCAGTTGCGCGGACGGGTAACCGGACAGTTCAAGCGGCAGGAACTGGTGCAGATTCAGATCAACGAGCAACTCATCGTCGAGTTGTACTCCAAGTAAGAAAGGCGGATCGATGTTCAAAGGCTTTCAAAAACCGAAGCGGCTGGTGGCCAACACCGAGACGCTCACGGACCGTTACGGCATGTTCACCGCGCAGCCTTTCGAGCGCGGTTTCGGCACCACCATCGGCAGCAGCTTGCGCCGCGTGTTGCTCAGTTCCATTGAAGGCGCGGCCATCACCGCGGTGCGCATTGAAGGCGTGGCGCACGAGTTCAGTCCCATTCCAGGCGTGGTCGAAGACGCCACGGATATTATTCTGAACTTGAAGCAGATCCCCTTCAAGATGCTCACCGATGAAGTGAAGACGGTGACGCTGAAGGTGAGCGGCGCGGGTGAAGTTTTGTCCGGCCAGATCGAAACCGACGCCGATGTCGAAGTGCTCGATCGCAATATGCACGTCGCCACCGTCAGTGAAGGCGGCAAGCTGAGCATCGAGATGCGGCTCAAAATGGGCCGCGGCTATGTTTCGGCCGACCGTAACTTCGACGAGGATCTTCCCCTCGGCTATATTCCCATCGATTCAGTTCATTCGCCCGTGCGCAAGGTAAACTACAGCGTGGAAGCGGCGCGACTTGGCCAGATGACCGATTACGACAAGTTGACAATCGACGTGTGGACCAACGGCGCCGTCTCGCCCGCCGACGCCGTCGGCATGGCCGCCAAGCTGTTGAAAGACCACATGGCCATCTTCATCAACTTCGAAGAAGTATCCGAAGTTGCCGAGGAGCCGGCCGAGCGCGCACTGAGCCAGATGAACGAAGTGCTCAGCCGGTCGGTGGAAGAACTCGAATTGAGCGTGCGTTCCTACAATTGTCTGAAGAACGCCAACATCGGCACCATTGGCGATTTGGTGCAGAGGAGCGAAGCGGAAATGCTGCGCACCAAGAATTTCGGACGCAAGTCGCTGAACGAGATCAAAGAAATTCTGCAGAGTCTCGGACTCGGCTTCGGAATGAAATTCGACTCGCAAGGCAGATTGATTAGCGCCAGCGGACAGCCCGTCAGTATGGGCGCGGGCGAAGAAGGTTAGTCCCCCCGGAGGTTTTTCGAAAAGATGAGACATCGTGTTGCTGGATTCAAACTCCGGCGGGATCCCAGCGCCCGCAAAGCCGTACTTCGCAATCTGGTCACCAGCGTGATCGAGCATGAGCGCATTATCACCACCGTGGCCAAGGCGAAAGCCGCGCGCCCTCTGGTAGAAAAGATGGTTACGCTTGCCAAGGCGGATACGCTCCATACGCGCCGTCAAGCCGCGTCTTTCCTAATGACGCGGGACGCCGTGAAGAAGCTGTTCGACAAGGTCGGCAGCCGGTTCGGCCAGCGCAATGGCGGCTACACCCGCATCACACACCTCGGGCCTCGCAAAGGCGACGGCGCGGAGCAGGTGATGTTGGAACTGGTCGGTTCCGAGCTTGTGAAGCGGGCCGCCGATCGCGCCAAACGCAAGGAAGAAAAGTTGAAAGCCATCCGCGAAGGTGCCGAAGGCGGCGGCGAAGAGCAGAAATAACCATTTCGCTCTCAAGCAGTACTATTCCCTAAAGAGTTTGCGGGTACCTCCCGATGGAAACGCATGCATCCGTTTACCGTCGTCCTGCTTGCAATGGGCGCGTCCCATTCCACTCCGAGTGCTCCGCAGCAAATCTTGCGCCTGGACCACCTCGCAGCGCCTGTCAGCCTCGTCAGTCCTTTGTCCGCCGAGGTCTTGCGCGTCGGTAGGCCCAATGTGTCCCAAGCCCCCAAGTTCCGGTCTCAACCGGTCATCTCTCTGGTACCCGAACGCGTCGCGTCTTCGTCGCCACTGAGCAGGTTAGCGGCCAGCCCAGTTTCACTCTGGGCTGCGGAGAGCCAACCGCCGTCCACGCGTAATGCTTCGTCGAGAATTCACGGCAAAATTCTTCGCGCCATTCAATTTCAGGGCGCTCCCGCCGCCAAGTAGAATTCGCAAAACTTCAGTCCAGGTTGGCGGGGCTCGTGTACGATAAAGATAGCCCCCGGAAACCCCAGCCAACCCAGATGGATCTGAAAAAAACAGTCAACCTACCGAAAACTGCTTTCGCGATGAAGGCCAACCTTCCGCAAGCCGAGCCGAAACTGCTTGCGCATTGGAAGGAAAGCGACCTCTACGGGCGAATCCGCACGGCCAGCGCCGGACGTCCGCGGTATGTGCTTCACGATGGACCTCCCTATGCGAACGGGCGGATCCACCTGGGGACGGCTTTCAACAAGATCCTGAAAGACTTCATCGTAAAGTCCAAGACGATGGCCGGATTCGACTCGCCCTACGTTCCGGGATGGGATTGTCATGGCCTGCCCATCGAAATCAAGGTAGATGGTGAATTGGGGAAGAAGAAGGCGGAGATGTCCGCCGTGGAGATTCGCCGTGCCTGCCGCAAGTACGCGGAAAAATTCATCCGCCTGCACGTGGACGAGTTTCAGCGCCTCGGGGTATTGGGCAAGTGGGACGATCCGTATCTCACGATGAGCGCGCCGTATCAGGCGCAGATCGCCGGAGCCTTCGTCGATTTTCTGGAAAAAGGCTACGTGTACAAAGGACTCAAGCCGGTGAACTGGTGCATCCGGTGCCGGACTGCGCTGGCGGAAGCGGAAGTGGAATACGAACCGCACGCGAGCCCGTCGGTGTGGATTCGATTCGCGTTGACCACGGACCCGGCGTCCATCGATCCGGCACTGGCCGGGAAAAAAGTTTACGGTCTCATCTGGACCACCACTCCGTGGACCATTCCGGCGAACATGGCCATCGCCTACAATCCGCGCTTTGAATACGTTGCCGTGCAGGTTCACGGCGATGTCTACATCGCCGCTTCCGGTTTGCTCAAAGAAACCGCCGAAAAATGCGGTTGGGCGGACCCGGTACCGCTGGCCACGTTCAAAGGCGAGCGGATGGAAAAACAGGTCTTCCGGCATCCGTTCTTAGAACGTGACTCCTTGGGAATCCTCGCCGATCATGTCACGCTGGAGCAGGGCACCGGCGCCGTTCACACGGCTCCCGGTCACGGCCAGGAAGATTACGTGAGCGGCCAGCAGTACGGCATCGCGACGTATTGTCCTGTCGATGCCACGGGTTCGTTTTTCCAGGCGGAAGGCGCACCGGGCGTCATCCCCGCGGAGTTGTTAGGGCTCACAGTCTGGGATGCCAACCCTGTTGTGATCGGAATCCTTCGCGAGCGCGGCGCGTTACTCGCCGAAAAGCGTATCGATCACAGCTACCCGCATTGCTGGCGCTGCCACAAGCCGACCATCTTCCGCGCCACCGAGCAATGGTTCATCAGCATGGAACGCAACGGCCTGCGGCAGAATGTGCTCGCGGCGATCGGCAACGTAAAGTGGATGCCCGCGTGGGGCGAAGAGCGCATCTCGAACATGATCGCAACGCGCCCCGATTGGTGCATCTCGCGGCAGCGTACGTGGGGCGTGCCGATTGTCGTCTTTTATTGCGAGGCCTGCAACGAACCCTTCACGGACCGCAAGGTGCTTGATCACGTCGTCGGACTCTTCCGCGAGCACAGCGCCGACGTGTGGTATGAGAAGACCGCCGAAGAGTTGATGGGCGGCGAGTCGTCGTGCAAAAAATGCGGCGGCGGTTCCTTCCGCAAGGAAAAAGATATTCTCGACGTGTGGTTGGATTCGGGCTGCAGCCATCTAGCCGTTCTGAACAGCCGCTACGGATTGGAATGGCCCGCCGATTTGTATCTCGAAGGCGGCGATCAATACCGCGGATGGTTCCACAGTTCGCTTCTGGTTGGGGTTGGCTTGAAAGGATCCGCGCCGTATCGCGAATGCGCCACGCACGGGTGGGTTCTGGACGGCGAAGGCCGCGCCATGTCGAAATCGGTGGGCAATGTCATTGCGCCGGAGGAGATCATCAAACAGCATGGAGCGGAACTGCTCCGGCTGTGGACCTCATCCGTTCAATTCAGTGAAGATGTTCGCATCTCCGAAACCATCCTCACGCGCCTCACGGAAGCGTATCGCAAGCTTCGCAATACGTTCCGCTATGCGCTGGGTAATCTCGATGGCTTTCTTCCGGCGACAGATCTTCTCGCGGTGGAACAACAGCTGGAATTCGATCAGTGGATTCTGGCGCGCCTGGAAAGCCTGATCGAGCGCTGCCGGAAACATTACGAGGACTTCGATTTTCACAAGGTCTATCAGGCGGTGTACAACTTCGCATCCACCGATCTCAGCGCCATCTACTTCGACGTCATCAAAGACCGCCTCTATACATCGGCGCCGAAATCGCATGCCCGCCGGAGTGCGCAATCGTCGCTGTTCCGGCTGGCTCACGCCCTGTCCCGATTGCTTGCTCCGCTGCTTACCTTCACCACGGACGAAGTGTGGGCGCATCTGCAAAAGCTGGACGGCGACCCCGATAGCGTGCATCTCACCGTTTTTCCCGAGCCTTCGTTCGCCACTGCCGGCATGACCGCGGCAATGCGCGAACGTTTGCCGAAATGGGAACAGTTGATGCCCGTGCGCGATCAGGTGCTGAAATCGCTGGAAGTGGCGCGCCAGGAAAAGTTCATAGGCGCTCCGCTGGAGGCGTGTGTACGCTTGCGCGCCGGAAACGATCTGTACCCGCTTCTGGAAGAGTTTCAAAAGGAACTGCCGGCCCTGTTCATCGTTTCCCAGGTAATTCTCGAGGATCACACCGAAGCTGAGTTATCGGTTCACGTGGAACGCGCCACCGGCGAGAAATGTGAGCGGTGCTGGAAGTACTCCACCGCCATTGGATTCGATCCGAAATTCCCCACTGTGTGTGACAACTGCGCCGGGGCGCTGAAGGAAATACCGGCATGATTTCGCGCCGGGCGCGGGTTGGTATCGCCGCCGCCATCCTGATCCTGGATCGTCTCACGAAGGCCTGGATCGAGCAGACCTTTTCGGTCTGGGACATCCGCGTGGTGATTCCCGGGGTGTTCAACATTGTCCATACGCAGAACCGCGGCGCGGCATTCGGCTTTCTCAATCAATCGGACGGCTGGTGGCGCATGGCAATTCTGATCGGCATCAGTTCGCTGGTGTCCATTTTCGTCGCCGTGCAGTTGTGGCGCTTTCCGAAAGGCGGATGGCCGGAAAAGAATAGCGCCGCGTTCGGACTTTCCCTGATGATGGGAGGCGCGCTTGGGAACCTGATGGACCGGATCATGCGCGGCACAGTGACCGATTTCCTGCAGGTGTTCATCGGCTCCTACGAGTGGCCAAGTTTCAACGTCGCCGATAGCGCCATCTGCGTCGGCGCGGGTTTGCTCCTGGTTGCCGCGTGGCAGCAGAAACCGGTGGTGGCATAGATGTTTCCCAAAGTTTTTTCGATCGGAAGTTTCTTTCTCCCCACCTACGGCGTGCTGGTCACGCTGGGTTTCCTTGCTGGCCTCTCGGTTGTGGGAAAACTGGCCAAGCGTCGTGGAATGGACGCGCAGTTGGTCATGGACCTCGGCATCTACGTGGCGCTGGCGGGACTAGCCGGCGCAAAGCTGCTGATGATCCTATACGACTTCGACACGTACTTGAAAAAACCCTCGGAGATCTTCTCGCTGGCGACGCTGCAGGCAGGCGGGGTTTTTCACGGCGGACTCATCGCCGCGCTTCTGGTGGCCGTTTGGTATTTACGTTCACGCAAGCTGCCGTTTCTTCCGGTGGCCGATGTGTTCGCGCCGGGAATCGCTTTGGGCCACGCCATCGGCCGCCTTGGATGTTTCGCCGCCGGCTGTTGTTGGGGCGATTTCTGCGAACGCCCTTGGGCGGTGCGATTCACAGATCCCGAAGCAGGCCGTCTTGTGGGCGTTCCGCTCGGCGTTCCGCTGCATCCAACGCAGCTCTACGAAGCAGCGGCGGAATTCGCCATCTTCGCGTTTCTTTATTTGCGATCACGGGAACAGCGCCCCGCCGGAACTATGATCGGGCTCTATCTGATGCTTTATCCAGCGGCCAGATTCTTCGTCGAATTCGTGCGCTCGCACGATCAGCCCAATCCGTTTGGATGGCCATTGTCGCTGGCGCAGTGGGCGTCGGCCGGTCTCTTCCTGGTTGGATTCTGGTTGCTTCGGAAATCTCAGCGCGCGGCTACATAGCTAGTTGAGCCGCACCGCTTTCTTTTCTTTCAGCGACAGCTTCAAGGCATCGATGATCTCCACGACATCCACATTGATGTCGATGGCGAGCATGCCCTCCGGCGCGCGATTCTTCCGGATGCAATCCACCATGTAGGCGATGGGTTCGGCGCGCTCCGGAGGCAGCGGCTCAATGGGAACCTCGGTGGCCGCGCCGCGGCCCTTCCGCAACTCCACCTTGCCATTCACCATATGCAGACTGCCGGAGCGTCCGAAGACCTCCAGATCCTGGAAGCTGCGCGGCAAATCCCAGCTTCCTTCGAACAGGCCCACTCCGTTCTTGTAGGTGAGAATGAATGTCGAATTGTCTTCCACTTTCGGGAACTCATCGGGCCGCAGTTGATTGACGTGGGCGAACACGCTTTCGGGTTTTCCCAAATACCAAAGGCTCCACAAGGCGTTGTAACAGCCAAAATCCATCAACGCTCCAGCGCCGTTCTTTTCGGGGTCCGCCAGCCAATCGACAAATACCTTGTTCAAGCCGCTGGCCGCGCCCGGGCCGCCGTGCCCCACGATTCCGCGCAGCCGCCATACCATTCCCAGCGCGCCGGAATCGGCCGTTTTCTTCGCCGTGTAATTCGCGCCCCACCACGCCATCTGATAGTTGGTCATCACGTGGATACCGCTGCCCAGCGCAAGCTGGCGGATTCGCATCGCATCCCTGTGCGTCGCAGCCAAGGGCTTTTCGAAGATGACGTGAATCTTGCGCGGCGCGCACGCTTCGATGATTTCCAAATGCCGGTTGTTCTCCACGAACGCCCACACCATGGTTGGCTTCGTTTCATCCAGCATCTTCTTGTAGTCCGTATAGAAAAGATTGGCTGCCGCGCCGCGCTTTTTCGCTTCTTCAATTTGTACGGGCAGCGTCTCCGCGATGCCAACAAGGCGCGCGGGCTTGCCTTCGATCATCTTTCCAATGTGCCCCCAGACGTGCGAATGGCGCAGGCCGATGATGGCGATGGTCGGTTCCTGAGCGTGAAGGCAACCGGCGAAAGTGAGAAATGCGGATGTGAGAATCAAACTGCGCATAGTTTCCCAGTCTACTAAACGCCGGGTCGTCCGTTTGCTAGATCCCGTTTCACTTCGATAAACTGCTATGGAAAGTACTTCCACCATGCCTAAGAAGACCAACCCTCCCGCCTCCTCGCGCCGCAAGGCCGACATCACCCGTCGTGAAGCCGTCAAGGTTGCCGGCGTCACTACAGCCGCCGTTGCCATGGCCGCCGGCTTTCCGCGCATTCAGAAAGTCCGCGCCGCCAACAGCACCGTGCAATACGGCGTGATTGGCACCGGAGGACGCGGGCAGTACCACTTGAAGCATTTCAAGTCCGTCGATGGCGGAAAGTGCGTCGCCATCTGCGACATCGACGACGCCAACCTCAAGAAGGGTCTCGGCGAAGCTCCGGACAATCCCGCCGCCGTCAAGGACTACCGTGAGTTGCTGGGCCGCAAAGACATTGATGCCGTTGTCATCGCCACGCCGCTCTACACGCACTTTCCCATTACACGCGACGCCCTGCTCGCCGGCAAGCACACGTTTTGCGAAAAGAGCCTGGTGTTCAAGGCCGACGAAGTGCATGCTCTCCGCCAGTTGTCCAACGACAGGCCGAAGCAGGTGATGCAAGTGGGCTTGCAGCGCCGGTATAGCGAGTTCTACCAGACGGCGAAACAAATGGTCGAAAAGGGCATGATCGGCGATGTCACGCATGTCTACGCCCAATGGAATCGCAACCCGGGTTGGGTGTATCGCAAGAATAACTGGCGGCTCGACAAAACCAAGTCCGGCGGACTTACCGCGGAGCTTGCCTCGCACCAGGTGGACGTTGCCGATTGGATGTTCGGCCACCACCCCGAATTCGTCGTCGGCGTGGGCGGCATCGATTATCACAAAGACGGCCGCACCGTTTACGACAACATCCAACTCATCTTCCGCTATCCGAAGGGGCAGAAGATGATGTACAGCTCCATCAGCACCAACAAGCATCTCTGCATGTTTGGGGGTACGCGCACAGAATTTGGCGAAGTAATCATGGGCACGCAGGGCACCATCGAAATCACCGTGGGTACGGACAATGAGCCGGCACTCGGCTTGTGGTTCTATGAACCGGGCCCGAAAGTGGAAACGGCGGGCAAGACCAAAGAGAAGGCCGCCGCGTCGTCGGCAACCCTGCTCAGCACCGGCAGGGGCGGCCGGGCTCTGCCCATCCTGCTGGCCAAGGATCAGGTCAGCGATCAGGACGGCTTCCTATCGAAGGAGATGAAGTTCGCGCGGCGCTGGCTTTATTCGAAAGGGGTGATGACGCCGGAAGAAACGCGCAACCCCGTCGATATTCAACTCGATGCATTCCTGAATTCCGTTCGCACCGGGAAGCGGCCGCTGGCGGATTTGGAAGTCGGCTTGGCGGATTCCACCGCCGTCATCCTGGCGAATCTCGCCATGGACGAAGGCCGCCGCGTCTTCTTCGACGAAATCAACAAGATGGGCAAGAAAGCCTAATCCTCTCCGGTCCGCGTTACTTTGTTTGTGGTACCGTGAAAATTCGCATACTTGCGCTCGGAAGAGGTAACGGAAATGGAAGCCCTTGGAATGGTGGAGACCAAAGGTCTCATTGGAGCGATTGAAGCCTCCGATGCGATGGTCAAGACGGCAAACGTAGTCCTCACCGGTAAGGAATTCATCGGCGCGGGCTATGTCACGGTCACGGTGAGGGGTGATGTGGGCGCGGTAAAAGCGGCCACGGACGCCGGCGCCGCCGCCGCACGGCGCGTTGGTGAATTGGTTTCCGTGCACGTGATTCCCAATCCTCATGAAGAGGTCGAGAAAATTCTTCCCGGCGCAAAGAAGAGCAACGACAAGTCGATTTCGTAGCCGCACTCAATAGCACACATGTTGCAGGATTCGGACCTGGTATCGGTACAAGAGGTCCGCACGAAGGTCGAAAAGGCCCATGCGGCGTTCCAGGAGTACCGCAAATATTCGCAGGAGCAAGTGGACGCGATTGTCGAAGCGATGGCGGCGGCCGCGCGATCGCAGGCGAAGGCTTTGGCGGAAATGGCCGTGCGCGAGACGGGATACGGCACCGTCGAAGGCAAGACCGCGAAGAATCTGCTCTGTTCCGATATATTGCCGCGCCGCATCCGTGGGATGAGAACCATCGGCGTCCTGCGCGAAGACAAAGAACGAAAGATCATCGAGATCGCCGAGCCTGTTGGCGTGGTCGCCGCAGTGCTCCCGACCACCAATCCAACCTCAACGGCAATTTACAAGACTATCGTTTCGCTGAAGTCAGGCAATGCCGTCGTGCACAGTCCGCACCCGCGCGCAAAGGGCTGCACATGCGCGACCATCGACCTGATGCATCGCGCCTCCATTGCGGCGGGCGCGCCGCCCGATCTGATTCAATGCATCAACAATGCGACGCTGGAAGGCACAAACGCTCTGATGCGCCATCCCAAGGTGAGCGTCATTCTCGCCACCGGCGGCAGCGCCATGGTCAGGGCCGCCTATTCCAGCGGCAAGCCCGCCTACGGCGTCGGGCCGGGGAATGTACCCGTACTGATCGACGAATCCGCCGACTTGGCGGAGGCCGTCGGCAAAGTTGTGGAAGGCAAGTCGTTCGATTTCGGAACGGTGTGTTCCAGCGAGCAAACGATTGTCGCCGCCAGTTCTCTGCGCGAGAGAATCCTTGCGGAGCTGAAAGCCCGCAAGGCGTATCTATGCACGGAGGAACAAGGCGCGGCGCTGGCCCGCGTGTTGCTGAACGACAAACTGATTGTCAACGCCGATTGCGTCGGGCAATCGCCGCAAACGGTGGCGAAGAAAGCCGGATTCGAAGTGCCCGCCGACGCTTCCATTCTTGCCGTGGAGATTCACGGCGTGGGAAGGCAGCATCCGCTGTCGGCGGAGAAACTGTCGCCCGTACTGGCACTCTATTTTGTGAAAGACTTCGCCGCGGCGATGGATGCCTGTGAAGGGATTTTGCGCTTCGGCGGACTAGGCCACACTTGCGTGATCCACGCCAAGGACGATCACCGCATTCTGGAATACGGGAAGCGCATGCCGGCCTTCCGCGTGTTGGTCAGCACGCCGGCGCCGCAGGGGTCGACGGGAATCACAACGGACGTGCAGCCATCCATGACATTGGGCTGCGGTGCGATTGCCGGCAACATTACATCGGACAATGTTGGCCCGCAGCATCTGTTCAACACGAAACGCATCGCCTACGTCGTGCGCAAAGCGGAGGACGCGTTTGAATCCGCGCCCGCGGCGTTAGAATCGGTGGCGGCGCCGGGGAAGGAAGCCATCTCCGCCGCGGTGGAGAAGTTCCTCCAAAAGAAGGGCGTGGTTGGGCCAAACTCTCACTCGGTGGCGACCAATGTTGTGGACCGCTTTTTGGATTCGCGCAAGACCGCGGGCGCTGCCGATGCGAGTTGCGGATGTTCTCTGCCGCTGCCGGCGGCCGCGCCAACTCTTGCGGCTCCACAGCCAACCCCGCCCGCCCCGCCCGTGGCGATCGCCGATTTTGTTTGCGAACACGACGTCCGCGTCGCGTTGCGCGAATCGAAAAAGATTTTCATCGGACCCAAGAGTATTGTCACGCCGTCCGCGCGCGAACTTGCGGGCACGCATGACATTCTTGTGTTGGCCAAACGCACATGACAAAAAACCTGGAAGCATTAGCGCGGGAGATTCCCGAATACTTGCGCGCAAAAGGTCTGGCGGTCTTTCGCGGACTGGTCAATGAACTGCACGAACAACGGCTGGTCTTCTGGGACGTGGATTCGCATTCGGATTATAAAGAATTCGCCGACTGCGCCGTGCAGGCAGGCGTGAAGTTGATGATCTTCAACCACAAGGAATTCAAGCGGGCGATGGCGGAAGATGCGCTGGAAAGCATGGAGGAATCCGACATGCCGCTCGACGAGCAGCGCAGTGTCGGCAGGCGGATCAAGGAGCTTTTCGCCTACGACGGATTTACGTGCGCCGTGGAACTCGTGTTTGAAGTAGGCAACCGTTTCTACGTTTACGATCTACGAACCAAGTGGTACGAAGAATTATTGGACCTCATGGACACCATCGACATGCCGGATCCGTTCTCGGGCGATGGTGAAGAAGGCGCGGAGCCGATGGGCGGCTATTACTCGCGCAACTGATTCCCATGCGCAAGCGCGCCCGCTGGCTGGTTCCCGAGCCTGATGCCGTCTCGGCCTCCGCGGTCTGCGCCGCGCTATCCATTCAACCGCCCGCCGCCCGCGTCCTTGTGCACAGAGGCTACGGCGATCCCGAAGCCGCAAGGCGTTTTCTCCGCCCGGAAGTGAGCGATTTACTCGACCCCTACCGGCTTGCGGATATGAAGCCCGCCGCCGCGCGGCTGAAGAAGGCGATCCTCGGCGGGGAGAATATTCTTCTCTACGGCGACTACGACGTGGACGGCACCTGCTCCATCGTCATTCTCACCAAGGCGATTGAACTTGCGGGCGGCAAGTCGCGATTTCACGTTCCCCACCGTCTGCGCGACGGTTACGGAATGCGGCCCGAAGTGATTGAAGAGGCGGCGCGCCAAGGAGTCACCCTTGTCATCAGCGTCGATACCGGCATTCGGGCCGGTGAGGTGGTTCGCCTGGCGTCGAAACTGGGTCTGGACGTGATCATCACAGATCATCATTTGCCCGAGGAAGAATTGCCTCCGGCGCTGGCCGTACTCAATCCCAATCGTGGGGATTGTCCTTATCCCGACAAGAATCTCTGCGGCGCGGGAGTTGCCTTCAAGCTGATGCAGGCGATGATGCGCGAGCTCGAATGGCCGCTGGAGAAGACTCGCCGCGTGGAAGAATCGTTTATGAAGATCGCGGCACTCGCCACCGTCGCCGATGTCGTGCCGCTGCAAGGCGAGAATCGCATCATCGTCAGACACGGTTTGGAAGGGCTGCGGAAACTCAACAATCCGGGGTTGCGCGCCATCATGAAGGTCTCCGGATTTGAAGAGGGTACTGTCCCCAGCGCGGGCTCCGTGGCGTTTCGCGTCGCGCCGCGCATCAACGCCGCGGGCCGCATGGCTCACGCCGAAGATGTGATTCGCATGTTTCTGACGGCAGAGGATACGGAGGCGAAGGAGATTGCCGAACGCTTGAACGATCTCAATCAGGAACGGCAACAAACGGAAGCGGACATTGTCGCGAAAATCCTCAAGGAGTGCGAAGACGCGCCGGTTACCGACGATCAAGCCGCGCTCGTGTTTTGCGGCGAGGGTTGGCACCGCGGCGTGCTCGGGATTGTGGCCAGCAGGCTGGTGGAGCGATTCTGCCGGCCCGTCTTTGTGTTGGGCCAGGAGGAGGGCCAGGCGCAAGGTTCGGGACGCACCATCGCGCCATTTCACTTGTTGGACGCGCTCGAATCGATGTCCGCTTTGTTCCGCCGCTTCGGCGGACACCGCATGGCCGCGGGTCTTTCCATGGACAAGGAACGCGTCGATGAGTTTCGCGAGAAGTTCAAACTCTACGCGTCGCAGCGTCTGACCCCGGAAGATTTCCGGCCTCACCTCGAGATAGATGCCGAAACCGACTTCAGCGAAGCGAACGACCAAAGCGTAGCGGAGATTCTTTCGCTCGCCCCCTTCGGAAACGGGAATCCACATCCCGTCTTTTTGATTCGCAACGCGGAAGTTGTTGGTGAGCCAAACGTTTTCAAAGAGCCGCATGTGCGCATCCGCTTGCGCAGCGCCGGGCGCGTATTGTCCGTAACCGCGTGGCGGTTCGCAGAGCGCGTGCAGGAGTTTCGTCCCGGGGCTCGCGTGGATGTTGCCGTGACCTTCGAAGAAGATCAGTATTCCGCGGCCCGCGGCTATTCGCCGTGGAGTGTACAGCTAAAGGACGTCAGGCCCGCAGGCATGTTAGAGTAGGCGAAGAAACAGCGAAGTGGATAGCCAGCAACAACAGCTCGATCTTCTCCGGCAGAGAATTGCGCGCATCGACCGCAAGTACGCCGATGCCGCTCCGCGCACGGTTGCGCCGCGGCCGGCGCGGGAAACCGTTCACGTCGAAGAATGGCTCAGCGGGGAAGAAGTCGCAACGAAATCGGGCAAGCACTATCAGACGACGCGTTTTTGGGAACGGCACCGGCGTCACGGCAGCATGGATATTTCCACGCTTGCCGAACTGCCCGCGGATTTGCTGGACGCCGTTTCCGAGGGCACTGTGCCCAACGCCGATCCGGCGCGTTGGGTCTATCTGGACACCGAGACTACGGGCCTTGCGGGAGGCACGGGAACTTACGCATTTCTCATCGGCATCGGATATGCGACGGCGCAAGGCTTCCGCGTGAAGCAATATTTTCTGCGCGAGCCGGGAGAAGAGTCGAGTGCTCTGGAAGCGCTTTGCGAAGATCTGAGCCAATTCGACGTTCTGGTGACATACAACGGAAAGGCATTCGATCAGCCGTTACTGGAAACGCGATTCCGCATGTCGCGGATGAAGCCTCCCTTCGAGCGGATGGCTCACCTGGATCTGCTCTATGGCGCGCGCAGGTTGTGGAAGCTGCGCGTCGATAGCTGCCGTCTGGTGGAGTTGGAATATCAGATTCTCGGCGTCCTGCGCGAAGGCGATGTGCCGGGCGAATTGATTCCGTATATCTACTTCGACTATTTGCGGAAGGGTGAGATCGAGAGGCTCGTCCCCGTTTTCCATCACAACGCGATCGATATTCTAACGCTCGCCTGCCTCACGGGGATTGTTCCTTATGCGTTCAAAGACCCGTCCGAAGCGCGCTTCGCGCATGGCGCCGAGATGGTGGGCGTGGCGCGGTGGCTGCGTAAAGGCGAACGGTTTGAGGAAGCGCTCGGTTGGATGCGTCAGGCCCTGACGCGAAAGCTTCGCGACGATGTGCTTTTTCGCACTCTGTGGGACATTGCGCAATTGGAGAGAAAGCTGGGCCGTGAACCCGATGCGTTGGCCGTGTATACGGAACTCGCACAGTCGCCGAATCCTCACCGCGTTGCCGCCTTCGAAGAGCTCGCAAAGTTTTACGAACATAAGGAACGCAACCACGCGATGGCATTGGAATTCACCAGGCAAGCGATTGCCGTGACGGACACTCCTGAATTGCGTCACCGTGAGCGGAGGTTGTTGCGAAAGGTGTCCCGTTGATCCGCGGCCGCTTACCCTACTCCGGAACACACGCCGGTGCATCCGCCGCGCAGCGTTCCATTCTTCAATCTCTCCGCGATGTTGACGGATGATCCAATGTTCGCCGCGGTTTTCAGCTTGTGTCCCATGCGCTCAAGCTCGCGCACAATGGCGTCCGGCATCGCCTTCGACATTTCCACAGGCTGGTAGCCCTCCGTGTGTATGCGGCCGGCGTCCACAGCCTGTTGGGCTGTCATGCCTCGCAGAAGATGCGAGCACGTGGTGGTTTGCACGGACACGATGCGCCGGCCGCCGCTCAGTCCCACGGCAATATCGCGCTCCGGCAATCGCATGATGGAAGGGCAGACATTATTGAGTGGACGCTTGCCAGGCCCCGGCGAATTGGGCAAACCAGGGTGCGGATCGAACCGGCACATGCCATGCCCCAAGGTAATGCCCGTTCCGGGGACCGTGACGCACGAACCGAATGCTCCGCCATGAGAGATGGTGATGGACACGAGATTCCCTTCGGAATCGGCCGTGGAGATATGAATGGTTCCGGACGTCGGGTTCGGAGTTGGTCCCGGTGTACTATCCACAAAGCCCGGCTTGGCCAGAAGCGTGCGCACTTTCTCCGCAATGTAGGCCTCGCTCAGGAAACGCTCCGCGGCTACGCCATCGGCAAGGAATTGAATCCTATCGCGCCACACCAGTTTCAGCACTTCCATCATGCCGTGCCAATACATGGGGTCGCCGGGCTCGCGCCGCGGCAACTTGTCGAGCATTGCCATCGCACTTAAGCTGCTCACGCCGCCATTCGGCACAATGGCCGTATGAATGGCCGCGGAACCCAACCGGAGAGAGTGCGGTTCGCCTACACGCGGTTGAAAACTCGCCATGTCCTTGCGGCTCAAAATGCCGCCCATCGATTGGATATGATCGGCGATCTGTCGGCCAAGCTCCCCTTCGTAGAGATCACGCCAACCCGCGCTGGAAAGCCTTGCGAGCGTCTTTTCCATTCCCGGCCGGCGCCAGATTTCCGCGGCATCGGGAAGCCTTCCCGCGGGCATGAGATGTTGCTTGCTGGCGGGAAACCGCTCAATCTGTTTCGCGCGCGATGCCACCGCCGCGGCAATGGTTCCAAAAGGAAATCCATCGCTCACGGCGGTTTGCAACGGTTCCAGCAGGCGCGCCCATTTGAGCTTGCCCCAACGCTCCGAAAGGATTCCGATTCCCGCCAGACACCCGGGTACGCCAACGGCGAGCGGCCCATACACATTCGCGTCGCCGCGAACCGAGCAGCCATATTCATTCTCGTTGGTGTCCTTGGCTCCACTGCGCATGGCGAGCACTTCGAACATGCCGGGGCGCGCCGCGGCCGTAGCAACACTGTTCGAATCGATGGACCAGATCTTTCCCGTGCGCGCTTCCAACACGACCCCTGACGCGACGTATCCGCCGATATCGGTGGAATATGGCTGCAGCACACATCCTGCTAGACATGCGGCCGCGGCGGCATCCATCGCGTTTCCGCCGGCCTCCAGCATCCGCGCGCCAATGTCCGCGGCTCGAGCCGGGTTCGCCGACACAACACCGCGTTTCGCCGTAATTCCTTTTCCCTGGATGGGCGCGGCTGGTAGAGCGGGTGCCGCCATCGCACTGAGGAAGACTCGTCTTTGCATCGTGGTATGCATGATATCATTGAGCGTTTTCCACGCACCATGAACCTTGTCCAATTGCAAAGTGAACGCCGCGGCCGCGCCGTGGCCCGCGTCAACAAAAACGCTCTGGAAATTCTGTCCGGTCCTGCCACCAGCTTAGAGTGGGCAGAGCATGCCGCTGCGATCAAGCGTTCCTTGAAAGAGCTGATCGCGGAAGCAGCCTGCGCGGAGTCCATCTCCTACGACGATGTTTGGAACGGAGTTTCCGAGTGGCGATTGCTTCCGCCACTGGACCATCCTGTCGAACCGGCCCGTTGCCACGTCACGGGCACGGGATTGACGCTGCTGGCAAGCGCCGAGAATCGAGCCGCCATGCATGCGGCGACGCAACAGATTACCGACAGTATGCGCATGTATCAATGGGGTGTCGAAGGAGGCCGCCCCCACGCCGGCGTGATTGGGGCATCGCCCGAATGGTTCTACAAAGGCAACGGTTCCATGCTGCGCGGGCATGGCGACGCTCTGGAAATTCCCGCCTTCGCCGAAGACGGCGGCGAAGAGCCGGAGATTGCCGGCGTCTATTTCATCGACAACCATGGAAACCCGCGGCGCATTGGCATGGCGCAGGGCAATGAATTCTCCGATCACATTTTCGAAAAGAAAAACTATCTTTACCTGGCAAGTTCGAAATTACGCACCTGTTCTCTGGGACCGGAACTGGTGCTCGATCCCGATTTCCGCGCCGTTTCCGGAAAGGTGCGCATTCTCCGGCAGGACGCCGTGCTTTGGGAAAAGGAAATCCGGGCGGGTGAAGACAACATGTGCCACTCCTTGGAAAACATTGAGCATCACCATTTCAAGTTCCCCCTGCATCGCCGTCCCGGCGACGCGCATGTTCATTTCTTCGGCGCAAGCGCGTTCAGTTTCGGCGCGCAAATCAGGTTGCAGGATGGCGACGTGATGGAAATCGCCTTTGATCATTACGGGCGTCCGCTGCGGAACACGGTGCGCATGGAAGGTGGCGAAGCAAAGCCGGCGCGCGTCCTGCCGCTTTAGTCTAATGGTGTCATTGGAGGTGCCGCATGAGCTGGCTGATTGGCCGCAGGCTGCCGCGCGCCCTTGGGTTGATCTTGCACCTGTTAGGATTTCCGGCGGCGCATGCCCTTGCTCCGTGGGCTCTGTCTCTGCTTGCAACGCGCCACGGGTGGATGGACGGAGCTCCGGGCCTGTGGAACTTGATTGGTCTGATTCCGGTTGCAGCTGGGTTCTACGTTGCCTTTCTTTGTATCCGCGTTCACTTCACGGCCGCGCCGCAAGGTTGGCGTCTGGAACGCACTCCGCATTACCCGACGCCAGAGTACTTGTTAGTGGAAGGGCCGTACAAATACAGCCGCAATCCCATCTACCTGGCTGAATTAGTCATCTGGTTGGGTTGGATGATGTTCTACGGAAACGTTACCGTTGTTGGCGTTTTTGTAGCGCTGGCACTGGTCGTAGGACCGCTTGTGATGAGGCGCGAAGAACGCGGATTGGAAGCACGGTTCGGCGATGCCTATCGCGCGTACCGGGAAAGTACGCCGCGTTTTCTGGGAAAAACAAAGCCCTAGTAAACCTGGAACAGGAAAACCTGATTGGACCCTTCCGGCGAAATGCCGTATTCACCGTTCTGCAAATACTCGCTGGCCTCAATGCGGTACAGGCCGTTGTCCAAACGTTTCATGGTCAGGTGCAGCTGCTTCTGACTCCGCTTGTTCGACATCACCACTTCGCGTCGTCCGTTTCGCACATCCAGGCGATACAGGTTCAACCGCTCCGGACGCAGAGTCTTGGAATCGAGCAGGAAGATGGGTTCCGCCAGGGGAGTCTTGGCGTTGGAACTCGCGCCGTCCACGGCATAGACGGTATCGTTCTTGCGCTTTTCTTCCTTCGCTTCGCTCACGTCCGTGGCAACCAGGTTTGTGGCATGCAGCAGATACAACACGTCCTGCTTCGGAGGTCTGGGACCCGTGTACTTTTGCGCGAGGAGTAAGGTAGCGAAGCCGATGGCAAGCAGAAGACGAGTCATGTTTTTCCCTAAGCCTATTCTACGTACTTCGCGGGGCAGTGGTTTCAAGCGACCGGCAAAGGCTCTTCTTCCCGGGGAAGGGTGACAGATTCGGCAATCGTACGGAGCAGGTCTTCGATGTCACCGACATCCAGCGGCTTGCGAAGAATGTATCCTCCGCCTTGGGGGAAAACCTTTCGGGCCTCAGCTTCAAACGAGTCCGTCATGAGAACGAACGTTCCCACTTTGCCTGCCACCTGGTCGTAGAAATCCGTCCACGTGGACGAGCCCACTTTCATGGCGCTGAAAACGATATCGACGCGGAATCGAGTGAGGAGTTCCAGGGCCTCCGTCGCGTTGTGAACGGGAATGGCGCGATGGCGGCGGCTGGACACGTAGGAAACCAGCCGTTTTTGCGAAGAGGAGTCGGGTTCCAGAACGATAGCGGTGAGAGAAGCGGCGGATAGGTTTGGCAACGCCTCTCTGGAAACGGAGTCTGCGGGAAAGGCGGCGGGAAAATCGATCTCAATGCGGCAAGCGGATTCCCCCGCGCTGACGACGCGAATATCGCCGCCCAATGCGTGTATGATCCCCTTGCATACGCTATAGCCGAGCGGCTGATCTTCCTGGGCGCGGGAATCGTCGGCCGGAAAGTTCTCTTCGCACAAGAGAGCACCGTAGCGGATGGCGATGGAGGCGCGGCGCAGGGTGCACGAAGTCTCGACAGACACGCCGGGCTGCAAAGAAGCGCGCGCGGAGGCGGCGGCCAGCAGAATCAGATTGCGAGTTACGTTATGAAATTGCGCCAGCGGCGCCAGAATCCAGATTGGTTCCTGTGTGGCGTGAATTTCCAGAGAGACGCCGGCCGCCAAATCCTCGCGCGCCGATTCTCCGGCCCGCGCCAGTACGGAGTTCACCTCCAACGGCGCAGCTTCACCGGGACTGGAGAATCTGTTGTATCGCGTGAGAATGGCGGCGGCTTTCAAAGACTCGCTGGCAATGGCCCGCGCGTTTGGCCTGTCCGTTCCCTGCAGGGTATTCGCCAAAGCCACAATGGCCTCCAGAGGCCCCCGCAATTCCGTTGCAACGCCGCTGAGCACTTCTCCTGTAGCCGCCAGACGCTCACTGCGCCAGACGTGTTCTTTCCGCGCCTGCTGTTCGTGCAGCCGCAACAGGCTGGCCACTTGATTCGCCAAATGTTGCAGCGCAGCTAATTCCGCCGGGTCATACTTGCGCGGTTCATGAAAGTGAGAAACCTCCAGAACGCCGCCCAATTCCGAACCCGCGAACATGGGAATCAGCAGCACCCCGCGCGGAAGGTAGTCGCGGTGATTGCCCCAGAATAGCGGGCTGTTGTGGGTGTCAGGCACGTGTAGCGTCGCCCGGTTGCGCAGGCACAAAGCGATGGCGTTGATCGGCCGGCTGGCGGCGCCCTGCAAATTGGTGGGAATGGATTCCAGGCGGCGGCCTAACAACGGTCTGCAAACGCCGGAGGGTCCGCGTTCCAGCGCGTAGACCTCCACGTGGCTGGCGCCCACCGCGCGTCCGGCCGAAGAGCGCAGCTTGCGAACCGCGTCCTCCCACCCGGATGCACCGAGTAACTCCTCGGCAAAACGGTAGACACCGCGAACACGCTCCCTGGTCTTGCCGGCGCGATAGTGATCGAACATCCGTACGGCAAAATAGATTCCGGCCACGACCAGCGCGGTTAAGAGGTAAGGCCGCGCCAGAAGCCATTCACCGGAATCTATTAAGGGATTGGAGAACACGGTTAGGAATCCTGCCTCCGCAGCCAAGTCTCCAGCCCTGTGTCATTGAAATCCCGAATCGCAAAATCACCCGGCGGCAGCGGCGCATCCGTGGTTTGAACGGCTACTACCCTTGCGCCCGCCTGGCGCGCGGCTTCCATCCCCGCCGCTGAATCCTCAAAAACAATACATTCGCCGGGGGAGACACACAGCAATTCCGCCACCTTGCGATAGATTTCCGGATGCGGTTTGGGATGAGTCACCTCATGTCCATTGACCACGGCGCGGAAAAACCTGCGCAGCTTCGCTTCGTCGAGAAGGAAATTCACGTTGGCCGGCTCCGCGTTGGAGGCAACTGCGAGCGGACGGTCGTTATGGCGCTCTAGAAATGGAACCACTCCGGGCACCAAGTATTCCTCCACATGCGGACGCATCAGCTTGCGGTACAGTGCTTCCTTCGCCGCCCCGTGCGCATACACTTCTTCGGCTGACAGATTCTGGCCGAACAAGTCGCGGACGATCTGATCGTTGCGCTTTCCGTGCAATTTCCGCAAAAGACGTGTTTCCTCATATAGGAAATCGGCTGCCACGCCGCATT